>JACQFG010000143.1 GCA_016200155.1 Planctomycetota bacterium
ATCTTGCCGGCGGCGATCTTGATTTCCTGGCCCCCCTTGCCAGCGGCGGCCTTGGAAAAGGCGATGCCGAGCGTGCGCATCTCTTCGGAGTATTCGGTCCAGGCTTTCTTGGTTTTCTTGGCCCCGCCGATCTGGGCCTTGCCGACGGCGGCGTTGCTCAACTCGCCCATGGCGGCGATGTGGTAACCCATTTCCTCCAGGGCGGGCGCGAGCTTGGCGATGCCGCCGGGGACGTCGCGGGCCAGGTCGCGGATCATGACTTCGATGCCGTCCTTCGCCGGATTGGCCAGCGGCGTGGTGCCGACGCCAAGGCCTTCCATCTTCCGCGTCTTGAACAGGTGCATCATGCCGGGGATGTCCTCGAGGTTCTTGGCGGCAGCCTCGGCAAGCTGCTTGGCCTTGTCCTTCTCCCCCTTCTTGAGCGCCGCGGCGATTTCCTTGACGGCGACGTCCACCGGTTTGTTGTCCTTCTTGTCTTTGCCGAAGCTCGAATCCGAGCAGGCAAGCAAGGCCAGCGACATCATCACGGTTACCGCCGCGATCCCGATGCGAAACCTCGTCGTCATGGCGTTCTCATGTTGTTCACCGCTTGGGGCATGGGAATATCTCAAACCCTTGCTTGTGCTGCGGGCTCGTGCGCGGCGCGATCTCACTTGGCGATATCCGCGCCGCCGTAGATCGGCCGATAATCGCGCACCATCCATCTTATGATCATTTCGCGGTCAATGTCCGACAAATGCAGAATCCGGTTGTCCGGGGTAAGCTCATTGAGTTCGTTGGCCTTGTTGGCTCGATTGAACTCATCGAGCCGCAGGGCGGCATCGGGACCGTCGCGGTTGCGGAACGCGGGCATCGTGTTGTTCTTGCGATAGCGGCTGATGTGTCCGGGGCGCATGATCATGCCGCGAATCCAGTCGGCGGACCCGTAGTTCGACAGGTCCGGCGCCGTTTCCCCTCCCTGCGTGTCCCACTTGAACAGCTTGGCGTCGATTTTTTGCTTCATCTCGATGCTGTGGCAGTCGGCGCACTTGTTGCTCGGATCGCCGAACGCTTCCTGGCCTTTCATGACCAGATCGTGATTCCGCTTGTCGCGCGGCTTGGCTTGCTCGGCGACGAACTCGGCGATCAGCTCGAACAGCTTCTCCTGCTCTTCTATTTGCTGTTTGTCCCACGGTTTCTTCTTGTTCTCGCGCATCTTCTTGATGCTCTCATTCCAGCGCTTCATGCCGTTGAGACCGTGTTCGAGCTTGGGTTTGCCGTTCTTGTCCAATTCGGGTTTTCCATCCTCGCCAACCACTGGAATCTTGACATGCCCGAAGAACTCTTCGTCGAGTGAATTGCGCATGATGCCGCGGACCCAGTCCTTGGCGCCGAACCGACCCAGATCGCCTGCGGTGCGACCGTCGGTCATGCTGCGCGTAGACACCTTCAGCCCGCCGCGCTGCCGCTCCACGAGGAAATCGCGGCGCCAATCCAGGTCGGTGATCTCGACACGAAACGGCTTGCCCTCCTCCGGCGAAGACAGCTTGAACTTTTCGGAAAGAAGTATCCCCTTCTTTTTCAGCTCCTCGCGCACCGGTGCAAGGTCCTTCGGGTTCTCGAGCTTGGACAGGTCCTCGGCCGGCAGCCAAAAGATGCGGCGAAACGCGTCGTCCTCCCGCGCCGTGAAGCCATGGCAGCTGCCGCACTTCTGCGCAAACAGTTCGCGGCCCGTGATGTAAGGATCATTGCGAATCAGGAAGTGGCCTCCCTCCACCGGCGTTCCGTCCATGGCGAGCTGACACGCTCGCTTGGCCTTCTCCTCGGCGTCGTGCGTGCTGTGCTGGAACGATTCGGCCTTGTCGATCGCTTCCTTGTCGGTGTTTTTCAGCAAGCCGAAAAGGATCCCCTCCGGCGCATCGTCGCGCAGGGCGAACAGCGTCAACATGCCGACGAGGATCAGCAGCGTCATCATGACCAGCATGCCGAAGAAGTGGCCGATCTTGCTCGGCGGCGGCGTCGAGCTCGGCGCCTTTGCCGTAGATGCCTGCCCGCGCAACTTTGTCGTACAGCCCCGGTTCCTCGTGTCGCCCTTCCGGCATCGGCGGCGTCACCTCGTGGGCGAAACCGTACAGCACTAGCGTCATCATCACCGCGAACACTGCCATGCACGCGAGCATGTCGTAGAACGACTGGCGCGGCCAGAACTCTTCGCTGCCGGGCGAGTGTTCGTTTTCCGGCTTGGTGACCAGGCCTTCGACGTTCACACTCGAGGTCACGCCATGGCGGCGAAAGATGGTGATGTGGCAGACCAGCAGCACGATCAGCGACAGGGGAAGTATTGCAACGTGCAGGGCATAGAAGCGCGTCAGCGTATGATTGCCGTAATCCGGACCGCCGACCGCGAGCTGCTTGATGTCGTCGCCGAAGACCGGGATATTGCTGGCAATGTTGGTGGCGACGCGCGTCGCCCAGTAGCCCTTCTGGTCCCACGGCAATAGATAGCCAGTCAAGCTCAGTCCGAAGGTGACGCTCAACAGGCCGATGCCGAGCCACCAGTTGACCTCGCGCGGCGGCAGGTGAGCGCCGGCGATGACGACTTGCAGCATGTGCAGGGCGATGAGAACGACCATCGTTTGCGAGCCGAAATGGTGCAGACCGCGAATCAGCCAGCCGAAATCCATCTTGTACTGAATGAAGTGAACGCTGTTCCAGGCTTGCGAGCTGGACGGGCTGTAGGCGGTCATCAGCAGGATGCCGGTGATGAGCTGGATGCTGAAGACGAAGGCGAGAGTGCTGCCCCAGACGTAGCGCCACTTGGCGCCGCCGGGAACGCCTTCGAGAAAGAGGAAGGCCATCATTTTCCGCACGCCGGCGCGGTGGTCCAACCAATCGATGATGGATGTTATCACGGATGATCCTTCGGTTTGCGGTGGCTGAGGCCAGCGGTCGGCGGGGTGGTCAAATCGTTTTCTTCTCGGCAATGCTGGTGGAGAAGTTCTGGTATTTTACATTGATGCGGTTGGGATCGGCCGAATCGATTTCCCATTCCAGGGTATCCATGCCGCGTTTGGCGGGGTTGGTGGCAGGCACGGCCTGAGCGCCGGCCAGCGTGAATGTGGCCGAATGACACGGGCATGCGAAACCGCCGCCGGCGCTGTCAAGGTTTACCGAGCAGCCCAGGTGCGGACAGATCGTCGTGAACACCAGCAGGTACGCTTCCTTGAGGCTCTGTTCCTTGGCGTTGAATGCCGTCACCTTGTCGGCCGAGGAGAGATCGGGCTGCGTACCTTTTTGCACGACCCAAACGCGACCGATCACGTCGTTGGGATAGAGCGTCCAGCCATCGACGCGGACATCGCGGATGACCCCCTGCACCGGCGTGTTCTCGCCGATCTCGTTGAGCTTGACCCCCTCGACGAGCTTGAAGTTGCTCTTGGCCCCCTTGCGGTGGCGCGGGTCGATAGCGTAACAGACGATCGGCACCCCGATGATCAGGTTGAAGATCGCGACAAGGCCGAAGGTCAACAACGATAGCACGGAGCGGCGATTGGGTTCGGGTTCCGCGGGTTCCATGGTGGGATGAACTCCGAGAAGACGAATCGGCGGGAGGACGAACGCAATTTATCCTAGCTGACGCGGAATGGTTGGTCAAGGAAATGATCAGAGCCTGAAGCGTAAGCGAAGGTTGACGTATCCTTCGCTTACGGCTCAGGCTCTGAAGAACTCAGGGTTGCGCCGCGTAGCGGATGCGCTGGTCGATCTGCTGTTTCATCCACGAGTAGCTGCCTTCCTCGCCCCAGGCTCGGCCGAGGATTTCCAAACGCTTCTGGTAGTACGATTGGGCCTGCGGGGGGACCGTCGTCGGCAGCGCGTCGTTGATCTTGCGAATTTCGGCCTTCAGCAGCTCGGCCTTTTCGAGTTTCTCGATGTCCTTCTTGATCTGCTCCAGGTACGCAACCGAGGCCTTGCCCGGTTCCAGGTGCTCCAGAGCGTCGGCGACGCGCAAGCGTGCATGGAAGTATTTCTGCACGTCGAAATGCAGCCCCTCGAGTGCGCTGACATGCATTTCGAGCAGCGTCAGGCGCTCTTCGACCTGCTTGGCCGGCGGAACACGGATCTGCTCCAGGCGCCCCTTGAGGGCGCTGTCGTCGAGGGCGATGCGCGACAGATAGAATTTCTGCCAGGCGTTTTTGGCGACGTTCCAGTCGTCGCGGACTCTGGTCTTCGCGTTTTCGTCCGGGTTCCTTTGCGTTCGCAGCAGTGCCTGGGCGGTCTCGGCTTTTTCGTGACTGGTGGTCGCCTGGACGCGCGCCAGCTCCAGGTCGAGGTAGTCGCGCATGCCGACCGCGATGACACCGGTGAGCACGCCCTTCTTTGGCTTTTCGCCCGATTTGTCTTCTTTGTTGACTTCAAGCATCCACTGCACGAACTGGTCCTGCGACCAAAGTTCCTGCATCGCCTGCAGGCCGCGGGCACGGCGCTTGGCGTCCTCATCCAGCACGTCGGCGTTGGCGGCGACCATCTTCTTTTGCCACTCGTCGACCTCCGTGCGAAAGGCGGGATCCTGCGCCTTGTTCACCAGCGAGTTATCCTGCGTGAACTCCTGCAGACGTTCCTGGCGGCGAATCATCGTGTCGTATTGGCCGCGCAGGTACATCTCGCGGGTTTGCAGGTCGTGCTTGTTCATGAAGTCTTCGGAAACGCGCACCATCAGCTGATACGCCGACCGGGGCAGGAGCTGCTCGGTGAGCTTGAGGCGGGCGTAGTTGGCAAGGATCATGGCGATGCGATTGCGAGCGCGGGTGACGGCGGCAGCACGGCCGGTCTCATCGAGTCCGCCGTCGTCCTTGGGCAGGAAACCACGCAGGGCACGCGTCGGCGATTCAGGCAGCGTCTTGCCGTCGCACGGCGGGTTCCAGAACTTCACCTGCAGCGTTGTCGCCTTGCGGACGTCCTTGGCGAGTTCCTGGGCGTTGAGATGCAGGTTGATCGTACCGGCCCGAGCGTTGAGCCCTTGCTGTAACTCCAGCACCCGCGGCGACAACGCATAGAGCGGACAGACGAGCCAGGCCTCGAGCGCCTTCGCTCGATCGGGATTGATCAGCGCCGGCCTCAGCAGCGCCGGCTCGACGAGCGCTTCCTTCAACGACAGCACGCTCGCGCCGTCCTTGCTCATCAACGCCAGGCCAAGCCGCGGATCGAACAGGTACAGGTTCGGGTTCTTGGTGTCGGCATCGAGGGCTGCGACCAGCAGTTGCTTCGGGTCGGCTTCCGGCGTCACGATCAGGCAGCCTTCGATCTGTGCCTGCCGCAAGAGTGCGAGAAACACGAGGGCGCGTTCGCGCGGATTGCCATAGCCGCGCCGCAGCGTGAAGGCGGGCGGCGTCCACGAATCGGTCTGCTCGTGCGGCAAGACGTTGCGCATGACCCAGTGGAAGAGGCGCTGCGCTTGCCGGGCGGTTCCCTGCTCGCCGACGTCCAGCGAACGGACCACGTCGCGCAGCAGGAAACACTCATCGAGGTAATGGGCATCAGCGGCGCGAAAGGAGATCGCCTCGACCTCGCCCGGCTCGGCAGCGAAGTCGGCGCCGCACAGATGCATATCAGTTTCGAAAAACTTGCGATTCGCCTGGGACAGATCACGCATCGACTTGATAGTCTCGGCCTTGATGAAATGGCTGTTGAGCAGATCGAAGCCGCCGCGGTACAGCAGCCATTCCTCGCCGGCACGGGCGTTCTCGACGCCGCGAACGGTATCGACATAGGCGCGGAAAACATCCGCGCCGGCCGAGCGCGACCCAATCTTCTTGGCGGGGCGCGTCGGCGTGTAGCTGCAACCGGTGAATCCGATGAGGAGGAGAATCGCGACAGAGGAGACGACGGATTTCATGATGTACATCGTGAGGATGGATGATGCGTCCCCGCCGCTTGCGGCTTAGCGTTCGCAGGGTCCAGGCGGACGTTCGCACTCTTGGCAACCACCGGCTCCGCGAGCGCCTCGCGCAAGCGCAGGCAGCAGGCGATCAGCGCCGGCAGATCCGTCAGAGCAATCATATTAGGACCGTCGCTCAACGCCTCGTCCGGACGCGGATGCGTCTCGATAAAGACGCCGTCGCAGCCGCACGCCACCGCCGCCTTCGCCAAAAACGGCACCATGCGCCGTTCGCCGTCGGAGCGGTCTCCCTTGCCGGCTGGTTTCTGTACGCTGTGGGTGGCGTCAAAGATCACGGGACAGCCGAATTCTTGCATCATCGGGATCGCCCGCATGTCGTTGACGAGCTGGCCGTAGCCAAACGTCGAGCCGCGCTCGGTCAGCACAAGTTGATTGTTGCCGACTTCCGCCATCTTGCTGACGACGTTTTTCATGTCCCAGGGGGCCATGAACTGCCCCTTCTTGACGTTGATCGGCTTGCCCGTCCGGCCCGCAGCCTGGATGAGGTCGGTCTGCCGGGCGAGGAACGCCGGAATCTGCAAGAGATCGCAGGCTTGCCCCGCGGGCTCCGCGTGCCAGCATTCGTGGATGTCGGTCGTCACCGGCAATCCCGTTTGCTGCCGGACGGCCTCCAGCGTTTTCAGCCCCTCCTGCAACCCCGGCCCGCGAAACGACTTGCCGGACGTGCGATTCGCCTTGTCGAACGACGCCTTGAAGATGAGCGGCACATTGAGCCGCCCAGCCATCGCCGCAAGCTGCTCGGCGATCCACAGCGTCAGATCGTGCGATTCGATGACGCACGGCCCCGCGATCCAGACGAGCGGCTTGCCCTGGCCGCAGGCGACGTTGCCAATGTTTACTAGGTTGGTCGACATGATGAACCCTCCGTGGCGTGAAACGATGTTTCCCTTAAAATAATCCAGGTCGAGGGTTGGTGGGAATAGCAATCCGCCGACACCTTTCCAGCCTGCCCAAGAGGCCAAGGACGAGATAATGAAAATCCTCTACGGCATTTTCGCGGGTGGATTCCTTGGTGCGGCGGTCGGCGGTGTCTTACGGTACCTCTTCATTTGGTATTTTGTTCCCTTCCCCCGATACGACCTGGAAAACTTCGTCGTGCCGGTGGCGTTTGGGACATTGGTTGGCATGATCCTTGTCTTCGGTTTGACCCGGCCAAGAGAATAACGCCTGACACACGTCGTAGGTTGCGGGAGACTGGATACAGGATAATCGAGGCGGGCGGTCGGTTGGAAGAGCAATTGGGTGGGCGTACAAGCTCAGGGCGAAAATCGTGCGGCAGGCGGATTCTTGGCCGAGATCGATCGGATGGAACTGGAAGTTCGTGAGTATTTCGGTTACGCTACATTCATCCCTGACAGCAAATCCATTCCGAGGACGTGACGCATGTTCGACCGCATCACCTTTGACCAAAAAATCATGGGCGGCCGCGCCTGCATCCGCGGCATGCGCATTCCCGTGTCGATCATCGTCGGCCAGATCGCGTACGGTGCGACCACGGATGAGATTCTCGTCGGCTATCCCGACCTCGAAAAAGCGGACATCGAACAGGCATTGCAATATGCGGCGTGGTTGACGCAGGAACGAGTGCGCAGCGCGTGAGAGTGATTTCCTTCCCTCGGCCAAAGCTGGAGTTCGCATGCCGCTGCCTGACTTCAACGAATTTGGCGATCTTCCAGAGGGGTCGTATCCGGCCACGCTGGCCGAAGTAATCGCCCGCTTCGGTTCCGGGACGCCTCAACGAAAAGCGGTCACGGATCGGCTACAGCGGATTCACCAACTTGCGGCGGCCACGAATCATTTGGACCGGATCCTCGTTTTCGGAAGCTATGTCTCGGACGTTGCGGAGCCTAACGATGTTGACGTGATTCTCGTGATGCGGGACGAATATCGTCCGGAGCAATGTCCTGCGGAATCCGCGGTGTTGTTCGACCACGCTCGCGCGGATGCCGAACTGGGAGCAAGCATTTTCTGGCTGCGGCCTGCGATGTTGCTCGTCGAACCGCTTGAGCAGTTTTTGGCCTTTTGGCAAACCAAGCGGGGCGGCCAACGACGCGGTGTTGTGGAGATATCACCATGATTCAGAACGATCAGGAACTGAAAGTCACGCGCGAACGGATTTCGTACCTGCTCGACCTGCTGACTCGGCTGCGCATCAGCAGCCGCCCCGAAGAGCTGGGCCTCGTTTCAGGCGGCTATCGTGCCGAAGTCGAGCGCATGCAGCGCGAGGTGCTCGATTACCTCACGCAACCAATGGCCCCGACGGCAAAGGCGGGCTGAGTAAGCGACTGGCCGGCGAGCGAATCAAACGGACGCGATTGATTCAATCCGACCAGTACGTCGTTGCGGTCGAGGTCGAGATGGTCATTCCGCCGGACGACCCGAGCGAGCCGTGCTACGAAGCCGAAACGGTAAAGTTTTTGCGCGACGTCAAGGAACACGCCGAGCGCGGCGAGTTGAGCTGGTTGAAAAAGCATGGCAAGGTCTACGCGGCGGTTGGGGCGGAGTGAGGTGGGGCGATGAAGACGATTACAATCACGGAACAAGGCGCCAGGAGGTCGCGCACGCTGCGGTCGATTCTTGAAGAAGCGCACGAGCAGCTTCAAAAAGGCGAAGGGATTCCGCACGAAGAATTCTGGCGGCAAGTAGCGGAAGCACGTCGCAAACCGGGACCGCTCTCGCGCGGGAGGAAATCCAAAGCCCGCGCGACGACCCGAGCTTGAAGACGTGGCCATTCCGCCGGACGACCCGAGCGAGCCGTGCTACGAAGCCGAAACGGTGAAGTTCCTTTGCGATGTCTAGGAACACGCCGAGCGCGGTGAAAACGAGTTGACTGAGCATTCAGATGGAATCGGAAACCGAACTCGATCGGCTGGACCGCGAATGGCGAGCGGAGAGCGTGCGATATTTCGTTATGGATCCGCGCGGTCTGCGCGAACCCGGCCCAGCCCAGCATCTGATTGTTCATTTCGCGCTTCTCGGATTTTTTGCCGTGGTCATGATGGGCGGCATCTCGATTGCGCCTGGAATTGCGACAAAAAACCGGCTGCTGATGTTGGGCGCCTTGCTGCTGATTTTAGGTGCCGTGCTGTGTTATACCATTTATCAATACCGCAATTCCCTTGGCTACGAAAGGGCGCGAGCCGCCTATCTCCGCAAACGTGCGGCGATCAAGTCGAAGAGTGAGATTCCGGAAGGAGCTTTTTCGGAATCGGCCACGATAAATGTTGCGGACAAGTGGCCGCCGTTTTCTGCGACACGGCCATTTCACTTCGCGAGAGATCGCGTGTTTCGCATTCGCACGGAGGGCGAAAATCTCTATTTCGCTCGCATCGCTGGCCAGATGGATGCTCATAGCGTTTCCATGCGCATGGTGGACGCCGTCGATCAGGCGTCGTTCGCGGAATTGGTGGGTGGAACCGCTGACGACATGATCATTCCGCTTTACGATGTCAAGGCATCGACCATCGACTTTCCGGGCCTCCTCAATTTTGGGCATGGAAAGATTGTCGCCGTCTGGCGAGTACGGCTGAAGAGCAATGCAACGCTCAAGTTCTATATCAATGACGAGATGGAATTGAAGCGGGCGATCCAGACGTTGAGCGAAATTCTCGCTGGTCAGTTGAGGCTCAAATTGCGCTGGGACGAAACTCGGCACGTTTTTGTAAAATCTTGAATGCGATGATGGCGGCGAAGATCGACTCTCATTCCTTCGAGGCAGCCATGAAAAAACAGATGACCTTGCTCGGCGCATTTGCATTGATGTGTTCAATCTTCGTTCATGCACCTGTCGGCGCGGGTGGCACGCAGCCGAACTACCCGATCCAATTCCGCGACGTCACCAAGGCCTCCGGCCTCTACGAGCCGCTCGCCGGCATCATGGGGCATGGGGCGGCGGTCGGCGATTTCGATGGCGATGGCAAGGTCGATATCTACGTCGGCGGGTTCTGCGATCGGCCCGATTCCGAGTACAAACCCGCCAAGGGGCCGGTCAAGAATTATCTCTTTCGCAACCTCGGCAACGGCAAGTTCGAGATCGTTGATCAGCCCGCCATCAGCTACTTTGGCCGAACGTCGGGGGCCGTCTTTGCCGATCTGCGCAACTCCGGGAACCTCGATCTCTATGCGGCCAACAACACGAAGGGGAAGAGCAACAAGGACGTTGAGCCGCAGCGGTCGGCGCAATTGCGGTTCGCGCAGCTCTTTCGCAATGACAAGGGGAAGTTCACCGACGTCAGCGAATCGAGCGGCGCTTGTCCCAAGACGCTGCGGACGGCGCGCAACATCGGCGTGCTCGACTACGACGGCGATGGGCTGCTCGATCTCTTCGTCGTCGAGGACAAGTTCATCGCCAAGCCGAGCTGCCGACTGTTTCGCAATCTCGGCAACATGAAGTTCGAGGATGTGACCAAGGAAGTCGGCCTGCCCGATGACATCCACGGACTTGGCTGTGCGATCGCCGACCTCAACGGCGATGGCCGGCCTGACATCTTCGTCGCGCATTCGAATCGCCTGTTCCTCAGTCAGGTCAAGGACGGCAAGACGACCTACCGCGAGGACGTCGAGCTGCGCGAGGTGTTGCAGTGGAAGCCGCTCAACAACAGCGACTGGCCGTGCGGCGCGGTGTTCGCCGACATCAATAATGATGGGCTGCTCGACCTGATCGTCACGAGCCATCACGTCAAGTGCCGCAACAAGGTGTTCATCAACGGCGGCCTGAAGAACGGCATCCCGCAGTTCCGCGATGTGACCAAGGAGGTCGGCCTCGACGAGATCGTGCCCGTAAAATGTCCGCACGTCGAGGTGCAGGATTTCGACAACGACGGCCTGCCCGACATCTACACGTCGGCCGCGTGGATCGACGACAAGGGGAACATCACGCCGCTGATCTATCGCAATCTCGGCATCAAGAACGGTCTGCCGAAGTTCGCGGCGCCGATGCCGTTTACGGCGCCGTCGAAGGGGGAGGGGAGTGCGGGCATGGTCTACTTCCCCGTGGGGCCGTCGCTCGATTTCGACGGCGATGGCCGGATCGATCTGTTCCTCGTGAACTGGTTTCAGGGTAATCACTGCCGGTTGATGCGCAACGAGTCGGCGGAAAAAAATTGGCTCGACGTGAAGGTCGAGGGCAAGAAGATGAACCGCATGGGCATCGGCGCCCAGGTGACACTCTTTGAACCGGGAACGAAGAAGCTGCTCGGGTTTCAAGAGGTTACCATTGGGTACGGCTACGCCAGCGGGCAGGAGGCGATTTGTCATTTCGGCTTGAACAAGATCGACACGGTCAACGTCGAGGTCCGGTTCCCGGATGGGCGAATTGTGCTGTACGAGAATGTGAGGGCGAAACAGCGGTTGAAGATTGCGGAGTGACCATTCGCCGATGCTCGTTTCATGCCCGCGCGGCGCCGCGCGGGCGCTAAACGAAGACAGGGAAAACCGATCGATGCCCTACACCGCCGACTATGCCGACGTCGAGCCGACGCGGGCCGAGATCGATGCGATCGCGGGGCCGGTGCTCGTGGAGTTCGGGGCGCCGTGGTGTCCGCATTGCCAGGTGGTGCAGCCGACCTTGCAAGATCTGCTGGCGCGGTTCCCCGACGTGCGGCACATCAAGATCTACGACGGGCGCGGCCAGCCGCTGGGCCGATCGTTTCGCGTCAAGCTTTGGCCGAACCTGGTGTTTCGCCGTGATGGCGCGACTCTGCTGCAACTGGCTCGGCCGGCCGACGCAGAGATTATCGAAGGATGCCGGATTTTCGCAGCCGATGAGCACCGCTGAACAACCTGCCGATGTGTTGCCGACGCCGATCGCACCGCCGTTGCACATGCGGTATGCAGTCTGGTGGCTGCTGTTCCTTGCCGGGGGCATCGCGGCCAGCCTCCTGCACGACGCGCTGTGGGATGACTTCGTCATCGCGGGCTATCTCGGCGCCGGCGTGATGGCGGTCGCCATCGCCCGATGGCGCGCACACCGGGATAGTAACGGCCTCGCCGCCTGGACGTTCGCCGTTGGGCGCGGGCTACTGCTCGGGGTGCTGCTATTGGGTCACGGCATGCTGACCTGGGCCAGCGCCGACGCCGTCGGGCGGGGCGAAGCAGGAGAGCCGGCGCTGTGGGTCATCCGCATCGTGCTGGCGCTGTTTTTCGGCGCCGTCGTGCTC
>JACQFG010000139.1 GCA_016200155.1 Planctomycetota bacterium
AAATTATTCCTGGGCGAAAGCAGAACGCCTTCGCTTGGTTAAGGACTAATAACGCGAGGCGCTACTATATCCACATGATCCGGACCTTTGCCGACAAGAACACGCAACGGCTCTTTGAACGCGAAAGGGTCAAGCGATTCGCCGCGAGCCTGCAGCGGATCGCACTGCGAAAACTCCTGATATTGGATGCGGCAGAATCTCTGGACGATCTTCACGTCCCGCCTGGAAATCGCCTGGAAAAACTGGCGGGAGATCGCGAAGGGCAGCACAGCATCCGCATCAACGATCAATGGCGCATCTGTTTTCGCTGGAGCGATGGCGATGCCCACGAAGTTGAGATCACGGACTACCATTGAGAGAAACCATGGCGCGACGAAAACTGCCGCCTGTCCATCCCGGGGAGATCCTCCGCGAGGATTTTCTGCGACCGCTTGGCCTGACTCAATATCGCTTGGCCAAGGATGTCGGCGTGCCCGCGCGGCGCATCAACGAGATCGTGCGCGGAACCAGGGCCGTCACCGCCGATACGGCGCTTCGGCTTGCGCGTTACTTTGGGACGTCCGAGCGGTTCTGGTTGAACCTGCAAGCTCGTTATGATCTGGAAACTGAAAAGGATCGGCTCGGAAAACGCTTGCAGCGCGAGGTTCTGGTGCTGGCAGACCAGATTTGAGCGCCAATGGCAAGGCCAGCCGTTTACACCGGCTTTGCACAAAAACTCAAAACCAATTTCACTATGAGGAACGCAGGAAAGCAGGAATAGTCAATTCTGCATTCTTCCTGTCTTCCTGCATTCCTTATGATTTCTGTTTTGACATTGCCTGCGAGATCATGTGCAAAGCCGTTTACACCAGTCTTCACGACAATTTTTGCTAGCATCCGCCGCCGCTTCCGGTATACTGGAGGCGGCCATGGATTTGGCTTTGCGTCAGCGCGTCGGCGTTCGATCGTCACTTCCTTGGCCGATCCGGTTGCATCATCTCCAACTTTTTTGGGAGGACTGTCATGCACATTCGCTATCGGAATCTCGGGACGGCACTGTTATTTCTTGGGGCCGGGCTGTGGTTTGCCGGCTGCCGGAGCGATGACAAGGGGGCGGAGCAAAAGCCGGAAGCCAAGGCGGCCGAGCCGAAATCGGAGCCGCGCGTCAAGGCCGGCGACTTTGAGCTGTCGGGGCCGTTCACGCATGAGAACCTGACGATCTTCCTGGTCCACGGCGAGGACAAGCTCAAGGACCGCAAGTTCGTCCTGCTGGCCGAGGCGATGGAGAAGAAGCTGATCGTCATCGAGGAGACGAAGGAAGTCAACTCGCTGAAGATGGAGAACGTCTCGACCAGCGACGAGGTGCTGCTGCTTTCGGGCGACATCCTCAAGGGGGGCCAGCAGGACCGCGTCGTGCAGTACGACCAGTTCGTGCCGGCCAAGTCGGGCAAGATGCCGCTCACCGTCTTCTGCGTCGAGCACACCGCCGACCGATGGAAAGAGGCGTCGACCGACAAGAACAGGCTCTTCATCGCCAGTCCCGGCTGCATCAGCTCCAACGAGATTCGCCTATCCAATCGGAAAAACGGCAATCAGCACGAAGTCTGGACGAACGTCGAAAAGTCGCAAAAGGCCCTCAGCATGAACGCGGGAACTGATGTGCAGGCCAAGGAATCCAAGTCGAGCCTGGCGCTGAGCCAGGACGCCAAGGAAGTGAAAGCGGCGACCGAGAAATACGTCGCCAAGCTGATGCCGCTCGCCGACGGCAAGTCCGACGTCGTCGGCTTTGCCTTCGCGATCAACGGCAAGGTCTATACCGCCGACATCTACGGCTCGCCGGCGGTGTTCAAGAAGGTTTGGCCGCGGCTCATCAACGCCAGCGCCGTCGAGGCGTTCGCGGAGATGAAGAAGGACGCGAAATTCGACCTGGCAACCGCCGACATGGTCAAGAATTTCCTCGACGACGCCAACAAGGGCCAGGCCGACGAGAAGGTGGTGCGCAAAGGCGTGGTGCATCAGGTTTGCAACTCGGGCAAGTGTTCGATCCGCTTCGAGACGTTGGCTTCGCCGGCCCTTCCGTCCGGTGCTGCAGGCCACGCGAAGAAGGATTCGATCCGGACGAACTACCTGGCCCATTGACGGAGTAGCTCACGCAAAGGCGCAAAGCCGCAAAGAAGACCGACTGAATCGGATCAACTTTGCGCCTTTGCGTGAGATTTATTGGCGCATCCCCAATCGCTCCAGTGCCGCGACGGCCGCAGCGGTGCCGCGATAGCCGGGCATGCCGTCGGCGATGGTGCGCAGCAGGGCGATCGCGTCGTCCGTGCCGATCGTTTCCAGCACCTCAATGGCTCGCAAGGCTTGCAGCAACTGCGGCGATGCGGGGCGCGATTCGATGCGATCGAGCAATTCCTGAATGCGGCGGCGGGTCTCGGCATCCGTCGTGGCCGTCAACGCCTTCTTCAAGCCGGGCTCGGCCAATTCCTCCAGCGTTTCGATTTCGCGCATCGCTTTTTGCCTGACCGGGAATTTGGGATGGTTCAGGTCCGCCACCAATGCCGCAAATCGCTTGGCATCGGGCAGGGCAGCCGGACGGAAGTGCTTCTTCAGAACGACGAGCGCGTCGCGCGGCTGTTGAGTGAGCATGACGATCGCTTGAAACGCCTTCTCGGCATCGCGGTCGGCCAGGGTGTGCCAGGCCGATTCGACGTCGGGCTTCTTGCGATCGGCTTGCTTCAAGAAGTGGTCGAGGTCCCAGATCATCACGATGCCGTCGCTGTTGGCCGAGGCGAGGCGCTTGCCGTCCGGGGCGAAGGCGACGAGCGCGGCATGGGTCGAGCCGCAATCGAACGACGAGAGCAGCGTTGCCGTCGCGGTGTCCCAGACGAAGATTTTGCCGTTCCGATCGGGACCGGCGAGCATACGGCCATCGGCAGAGAACGCGGCGCCGAAGCCGACGAGCCCGTCGCGGTTGAAGCGGCGTAGCTCCTTACCCGTGGCGAGGCTGTAGAGGCAAACGGAGTGGGTCGTGATGATGGCGAAAGTCTTGCCATCGGGCAAGAACCGCAGCGGCGTCGATCCTCTTGACGTGCCCAGGACGCGCCAATCGCCGAAGCCGGTGGTGTCGTCGAACTCGATGCGCCTGCGGACTTTGCCCGTGGTCAATTCCCAGACGATCAGCATCGCCTTCGCGGACCCCCGCCAGCCCAGGGCGCCGAACGTGCGGCCGTCCGGTGAAAAGGCCATCATCGGCGGGAGGTCGTGGTAGCTTTTCAGGATGCTGAACGGGGTCGTGAAGTCGTGCAATTTGCGGCCGGTCGCCACATCGTGGATGCTGATGTCGCAACGGGCGTCATTGGAGGCAATGAGGCCGGCGTCGGCGGAAAGCGCGGCATGACGATACCAGGCCTCGTCGGGGTCGATCATCCGGAGCTGCTTGTCGGCGCGGACGTCCCAGACGGAGAGCGACCAGTGATCCTCGTAGGCCAGCAGGAGCTTGCCGTCGCGGCGCAGCGCAAGGGAGGCCCAGCGTGCGAAATCGGGGTAAAGCATGCGTTCCTGGGCCGTGTTTGTGTCCCAGTCACGGATGCCGCTGTCGACGCCGGCGGCAGAGAGCGTCTTGCCGTCGGCCGAGAAGACGAGGGCGTGCGGCGGTTCGTCGTGACCGGCGCCCGGGTCGAGAATCTTGCCGGTGGCGAGATCGACGATGCGGATGAGCTGGCCCGAGGTGAAGGCCAGGCGTTTGCCATCGGGGGAGAAGGCCGCGCCGTTGCCGACGTGGGCGCGGCTGTGGAAGTTGAACTTGACTCGGCAAACTTCCTTGCCGGTGGCGATGTCCCAAACGCAGATGTTGCGGGCGCCGTCGGAGTTGGTGGCGATGAGCTTGCTGTCGAGGGAGAACCAGCAGCGGTTGTGTTGGCCGCCGTTGGTGAACGACCAGCGCAGCTTGCCGGTCGCGAGATCGAAGAGCATGACGCGCGAGTCGTCGCCGTCGTTGGCAGCGATCCATTTGCCGTCGGGTGAGATCGGCTGCGCGCGGACGCGAAAGCCGCGGCGTCCGCTGTCGAACGTGCGGATAAGCTTGCCGGTGGCGATGTCCCAGATGCCGATGCTGCTTTCGAAACTGTGGCCGACGAGCGTCTTGCCGTCGGGGGAGAAATGATAGGTCAAGCCGGAGAGGTATTCGAAGTTGGGCTTCTCAAGTTCGCGGATTTTCTTGCCGGTATCGAGATCGATCAGGAGGTTTTCATTGGCGAGCATCCGGGCGTCGGCGGAGGTGGCGAAGTTGACGACACTGCCGCCGCTGAGGTCCATGAGGTCATAGGGGCGCAGCTCCTTGAACTTGAGTTCGCCGTCCGGACCGGTGTAGGAAAGTTGAAACCGCCGCAGGATCTCGGTGTCTTTTTTCGGGCCGTTGAGGATGAGCGTCTTGCCGTCATCGGAAAAATAGGCCCATTGGACTTTCCAGACATCCGCCTTTTCAGCGTCGGTTTTTGCCTTATATTTTTTGGGATCGACCTCGCCGCCGAACGATTGGATGACTCGGCCCGTGGCGAAGTTCCAGACGCGAGCGGCGTCGTTGTCGATGTCAACGAGCAGCTTGCCGTCCGGGGAAAAGAAAGCGTCCGAGCCGACGGCAGCGTCGCGGAAACGACGCAGGAGTTTGCCGGTGTCGGCGTCCCAGAGGTGTCCTCCCGAAGCCAAGCTGCTGGCGGGATCGTAGGATTCCGCGGTGGCCAGCAGCGTCTTGCCGTCCGGGGAGTAATGGACAGAGCGCAGCGGCAGATCATGGCGAAAGCGCAGCGAGCCGAGGCGCGCGATCGCGCCGGGCGGCAGCGAATCTCGGAGCTGGGCGGGCTGGGCCTCGGCGGTTCCGACAAGGCAGAGGAAGATCACCGGAATCGCAACGTTCATTGGGGACATGGCGTACGTCCTGAGATGGCCTGTCTGGAATTCGTTTAGCTCCCGCATGGCGCCATGCGGGCGCTAAACGAACACGGTACTTGGACTCGCAGGGGCCGGTTTCAGTTCCCGACGATCGCCCGCTCCAGCAAATTCCGCGTAATCCGCTGCACCCGTTCATCCGGCCCGTGCGGCCGGCTCCAGTGCGACCATGGCAGCATGTGCCCCGGCGGACTGCTCAAGCCCTGCGACCAGAAGATCGTCGAGGCGTTGAAGACGAAGTTGCCCTTTGGTCCCGGATAGATCGTCGCCGTCCACTTCTGCGGGCGAGTGCCGCCGACCCATGCGGTGCCTTCGCCGACGACCTCCAGGCCCTGCAAGTCCTTGGGCGGGTCACCGTGGTATTCCCAGCCGATGAGGCCGGGGATGCGGTCGCCCTTCTTCATGCCGGTGTCCTTGAACATCCAGTGGTCGGGCTTGGTGCAGATCCAGTCGCCGCCGCCGTTGACCGGTTCGAGGTTGCGGGCGCCGATGAGGTAGCCTTCGTCGGGGCCGCGTTCGGGGAAGGGGCCGTGGTCCTTCTCGCGCAGCTCGGCCCACTTGTATTTGCCGCCGTACGGGCCGCCGCGGAACATGATGCGATTCGCTCGGCCATCGGTGCTCGGCTTTTGCGGCGTCACCCAGCAGACGGCGTTGCCCGACAGGAACAGCAGGTTGACGCCGGCGTCGCGCATCTTGGCGACGCTGTCGTAAGCTCGGCGGTCCCAGTATTCATCGTGGGCGACGCTGAGGAACGTCTTGCAACTAAAGCCGGGGCCCTCCGGTCGCTTACGCTCCCGGCTCGCCTCGATCATGTCGCTGTTGGAGCAATAGCTGACGTCGTAGCCGTGCTGCTCCAGCCAGTAGGCGAGCGGGAACTCGAAGCAGAGCCATTCGCCGGAGCCGATCGACATGGGATTGTCGTAGATCTGGGCGTACTTGGCATAGGGGCGATCGAAGCTGACGTCGCTCCAGGGGCCCTGGTTGCCCTTGGGATCGGTGTAGACGGAGTAGTTGTCGGGCCAGCGATTGTACGCTTGCCAGGTGTTGTCGCTGCACTGAAAGAGGATGTCGGCCGGGCGATTGTCGCGGACGATGAAGACGACGAAGCTCTGCCAGTAAGGCTGCTCCGGTCGCTCAGGCTCCCGGCTCGCCTCGGGGATCGTCGTCAGTCGGCCAAGATAGACGCCGCTCGTCCAGTCGGCGGGAATCTTGATCGACGCGGAGGCGTCCCACTTGCATTCGCGCAGTCGGCGTTCGCCGACGGGCGGCACGGGCTGCACCTTGCCCTGGAGCGGGCCGATCGTGGTCATGAGGCGAGCGCCTTTGCCGGCGTAGTAACCGGTGCGGAAGATCTCGATCTTGAACTTGGCAGCCGGCGCGGTGCTGACCATGATCTTCAGTTCATCGCCAGCCTGCACCGATTGCTTCGAGCAATAGCCTTCGATCAGCGACGTGCGAAAGCTGGTCATGCCCTTGTCGAGCTTGACGCGCGTGAGCTGCCAGTCGGTCGAGCCGGGCCTGGCGTTTTCGACCTGGATGACGTTGCGTTGGGGCGGCGTGACGGCCGGCTGCGAGCGAACCGAGTCGATGGGTTGGTGCGTCATCGACAGGCCGAGCATGGCGGTGATTGCAAGCGATAAGGTCGTCAGACGTTTCATCGAATGGTCCTCCCATTTCCTTCCCACGATACCGCAGACCTCCCGCCGTGTCCAACTATCATGACCGAAATACGGCCGAACCGAGCGGCCGAAAACCTGCGGAGGTCCGTTGGCGACCCCAGCGGATTTCTTCTACAATCAGCCTGATTCCAGTCAAGCCCCCACCCATCGAAGCGGAGCCAACATGCAGGCCGGTGAACTCGATGTGTCAGCCCGGCCGACGCGCGTTCGCTGGCTGGTGTTCGGCCTGGCGTGTGCCGCGAGCTGGCTGCTCTATCTGCACCGCTATGCCTGGGGCATCATTCGGCCGGAGTTCGCCAGCGAGAATCGGGATCTCGATGCGGTGGATCTTGGCTGGCTCGACTCCGCCTTCCTCGCGACCTACGCCATCGGGCAAATACCCGGCGGCATGGCGGGCGATCGCTTTGGGCCGCGCGCCATGCTGAGCGTGCTGGCCCTCGTCTGGTCGCTGGCGGCAGTCGGCGTCGCCTGGACGAGCGGATTCTGGCCGTTGGTCGCGGCGCGCGGCGTCTTCGGCCTGGCACAGGCGGGCGTCTATCCGGTGCTCAGCAAGATGACGCGAACCTGGTTCCCGATCGGGACGCGCACTTCCGTGCAAGGCGCCGTCACCGCGATGGGCCGGCTCGGCGCGGCGTTCGCCCCCGTCGTCATCGCCGCCTTCCTGATGGGCATCGTCGGCCTGTCGTGGCAGGTCGCGCTGCTCGTCCTGAGCGCGCCCGGCCTCTTGCTCGCCGTCGGCTTCTGGTTCGTCGTCCGCGACAATCCACGCCAGCATCCCTGGACGAATCCGGCCGAGCAATTTCTCGTCGATCCGCGTGTCGAAACCACTGCGATCCGTGCAGGCGAGCCACCCTTGCAGATTGTTCCGCGACCCGCGTTAACCTTCACCGCAGCGTCCGTGTTCAGTCTGACAATGCTGTTGCTCTACACGTTTCTGAGCACGTTCCAGGATCAGTTCTTCGTCAACTGGCTGCCGTCGTTTCTTCAAGACGAAAAGGGATTCGACAAGATCACGATGGGCCTGTACGCCCCGTTGCCCTTCATCGGCGGCGCGATCGGCGGTGTCGTCGGCGGCGTCCTGAACGACGTGTTGATCCGCCAGCTCGGCAGCCGGCGCTGGGCCCGCAGCCTGGTCGCGTTCACGGGCAAGTTCGTCGCCGCCTGGCTGGTAGTGCTGAGCGTGCAGATGGAGGACGGCCGGGTGACGATGATGGTGCTGCTGGCGGTGCGGGTGTTCAGCGACTGGAGCCTGCCGACGCAATGGGCCGCCGTCACCGACATGGGAGGCCGAGCCGGCGCGACCCTGTTCGGCATCGTCAACACGGTCGGCATTGCGGGCGGCTTCATCGCCGGCCCGCTGTTCGGCATGCTCAAAAAGGAATACGGCTACGACGGCCTGTTCTATGGCGTCGCAGTCTTGTGCGCGGCGGCGGCGGTCGTGTGGCTGTTCGTGGATTGCACGAAGCGGGTCGTGGAGGATTAGCCTTGTGCTCTGTCCGCCATTGGCGTATAGTCATCCATGCGATTCATCGAACGCCGATCTTCACCAGAGCGATCGACAAGCTGCTGAACACCGAGGAATACTTGACCCTGCAAAGCGCGTTGCTGAAACGCCCAGGTCGCGGTGCGGTGATTCCGGGCTCGAAGGGATTGCGAAAAACACGCTGGCCGCGCCCGGGCGCCGGTAAACGCGGCGGCCTTCGAATCGTCTACTATTGGGATCCGGCGACGGAGACGTTTTATCTCCTTTATGCTTACTCCAAGAGTGGACGCGACGATCTCACTCCAACGCAGCGACGCACGCTTGCGCGCCTCGTGCAAGAGGAATTCCAATGAACCGCAAAGACTTCGCGCAGCTAACGGCCAGCGTCAAGCAGGCGGACAAGATTCGCCGAGGCGAAGCCAAGCCTGGCCGCGTGACGGAGTATGCGCTGGACGTGAAGCGCATTCGCCGCAAGCTGGGGCAATCGCAAGCGCAGTTTGCCCGAATGATCGGCGTGAGCATCGCGACCTTGCAAAACTGGGAGCAGGGACGACGCCGGCCCGATGGCCCCGCCTGTGCGCTCTTGAAGGTCGCGGCCCACAATCCCGAAGCAGTCGCGACGGCGCTCGCGAAGTAGACACGCAAGTGAATGGGGCGCCTTCAGGGCCGAACTCGTCCTTGTTTTGACGATGGTGTTGCCATGTACGAGAAATTCACCGACCGGGCCCGCAAGGTGATGCAGCTAACCGCCGATGAGGCGATGCGCTTCAACCACGAATATATCGGCACCGAGCATCTCCTGCTCGCGTTGATTTCCGAAGGCAGCGGGGTCGCGGCCAATGTGTTGAAGAACCTTGAAGTCAATATGCACAAGGTGCGGTTTGAAGTTGAGAGGATTGTGCAGGCCGGTCCTGACATGGTGATGACGGGCAGGCGGCCGCAAACCCCCCGCGCCAAGAAGGCCCTCGAATTCGCAATCGAGGAGGCACGCGCGCTCGGTCATGATCTCGTGGGTACCGAGCATTTGCTCCTCGGTGTGCTGCGGGAAGGGGAAGGGCTCGCGGCTCAGGTCCTGATGAATATGGGAGTGCGATTGGAAACAGTTCGCGAGGAGGTACTCAATTTGTTGGGCCATTCTGGAAGCCTGGCGCGACCCCCTGCATCGGATTGGCAGGATGAGGACGCATCGGAGCCTGAAGGGGCGACGCGGCCGGAACTCCAACATTTGCCGGCGTCGGCCCGCGCGATCGTCGCGGAATTCGATTGCCAGATTGACGTGATCAAGGAAGAAAAGGAACAGGCCGTCGGCGCCCAATCTTGGGAAAGGGCTGCCGAACATCGCGATCTGGAGTACAAGCTCCGGAAACTGCGGGACGAATTCCTCAGCCATTGGCCACGTTGACATCTTGACAGGGAACCCACATGAAAATCACCCGCCTCGACGCTTGCCGCGTTCGCATTCCGCAGAAACCGCCGATCGCGCCGTATCAGAATCGCTACAAGGCCGGCACCTACAAAGAGTCGCTGCTCATCCGGCTTGAGACCGACGGCGGGCTTGTCGGCTGGGGCGAGACTCCCGATGACTGGATCAACAAGTCGTTCGAAGGGACGCCCGTCGATCGGCTGCGCTCGGCGGTTGTCGGCCGCGATCCGTTTGATGTCGAAGCGTTCTATGCCGACAACACGCTCGGCAGCTATTTGGCCAGCGGCGTCGAAATGGCGTTCTGGGACATCATCGGCAAGGCGACCAAGCAACCGCTCTACAAACTGCTCGGCGGGGCGGTGCGGTCCAAGAAGATCGAGCTGGCGGCGTGCATGGGCATACGGCCCTATCAGGAAGCCAAGGACATCGCCAAGTGCTATCTCGACCAGGGCTTCACGACGCTAAAGACGAAAGCCGGCCGACGTGCCGAGGAGGACCTCGAAATGGTCCGCGGCATCCGCGACGGCGTCGGCGATCGGCTCAAGCTGCGCATCGATCCCAACATGGGCTACGAACCCGACGTCGCGCTTTCCTTGGCTCGCGATCTCGAAAAGTATCACCTCGAATACTTCGAGCAGCCGATGGAGTTCAGCCGCATCGGCGAGTCGGCCCGGCTGCGCAAGATGACGAAGACGCCGCTGGGACTGAACGAATCGGTGACGACGCCGGAGATCGCCCTGCAGATCCTGACGCTCGGCGCCGCGGACGTGCTGTTGCCCGACACCTATCAGTGCGGCGGCATCCTCGGCGTCAAGAAGGTGGCGGCATTGTGCGAGGCCGCGAAGATCCCGTGCGTCTTCCATTGCGCGCACGATCTCGGCTTGAAGACCGCGGCCATGCTGCACACCGTCGTCAGCACGCCGAACTTCCCGCTGGCGAACGATTGCACCTACTATGGCCTGGAAGGCGACATCATCACGCCGCTGCACGCGATCGAGCGCGGCCACATGCCGGTGCCGGAGGGACACGGGCTGGGCGTGAACGTGGACGAGGCGAAGGTGGCGAAGTATCGGCTCCCCGTTTAGCGCCCGCAGGTTGTTTGCAACCGATTGGTGCATGCAGCGACTTCGCAGGCCGCGCGGGCGCTAAACGAAAACAAAACAAACATGGAATCCGTCGGCCTATATGCCCAGGTGCTCGGTGATCGCTGGCACGAACTCGCGGAAATCGTGCGACGGCTGCACACGCCGGGTACTGTTGTTCGCGCTGCCGGCATTTTTTCAGTTCGCCGCGGCAATCGTTTGGCGCGGGTGATTGCCTCGATCATGGGGCTGCCTGCCGAATGCGACGCGGTTGATGTCCAACTCACCGTCACGCCGACGGGAACACGCGAGGAATGGCGTCGGCTCTTCGGCGCCAAGCCGTTCGTCAGCCTGCAATGGCTCGACGCCGGCAAGCTCTTCGAACGGATCGGGCTCTCCGAGACACAACTCGAGTTTGACGTCGTTGACGGCGGTCTTCATTATCGGACGGGGAGAACGGCGTTGCGTCTGGGGTTCATCCGCTTGCCGCTGCCGCGCTTTCTTGCGCCGCGCGTCATTGCCTGGGAGAAACCCGATGGCGATAAGCTCTCGGTGCATATTGAAGTCCATCTGCCGATGCTGGGGCATCTGATCACCTACGAAGGGACCTTAGCGAGCATTGAGGCACGAAACTCGTAGGGACAAGCTGCCAGCTTGTCCCTGAAGCGTCGGTTGCCTAACCTTGCTCTGAGACAAGCTGGCAGCTTGTCCCTACGGAAACGAGGTAAGCGTATGGCATCTACCGCATTGACCACCGAACAACTACGCCAGGCTGCATCGAAGCTGCCGCGCGTGAAGCTCGCGCATCTGCCGACGCCGCTCGAAGAAGTCAAGCGCTTCGCCGCCGCCATCAAGGGGCCGCGCATTCTCCTCAAGCGCGACGATTGCACCGGCATGGTCATGGGAGGCAACAAGACGCGGCACAACGAGTTCCTCTTCGGCGAGGCCCTCAAGCAGAATGCCGACTGTCTCGTGTGGGGCGCCGGTGTGCAGTCCAACAACTGCCGGCAAACGGCGGCGGCCTGCAACAAGCTCGGCCTCGATTGCTACCTCTATCTGACGCGGGCGGCCCACAACGACGACGTCCAGGGCAACCTGCTGCTCGATCATCTCATGGGCGCGAAGGTCACGATCATCGACACGCCGATGGGCCCGGAACTCGACGACCTGTTGCTCGCCAAGGCCAAGGAGCTGCGCGCCGCGGGACGTCGGCCGTTCGTTTGGGACCGCGTCACTGGCCGGCCGATCGCCGCCGTCAGTTATGCCCTGGTGCTGGCGGAACTGCTCGATCAGGCGCGGGCGATGGGCGTCGAACCGACGCACGTCTACTGCGCCGCGGCCGGCGCCACCGGCGGCGGGCTGGCGATCGGCAAAGCGATCCTCGGCTGGCCCGGCAAGGTCCGCCTGCTCTGCCCGATCCGCTGGCCCTGGGACACGCCGAAAGATATCGCCGAGGTCGCCAATCAGACGGCCACGCTGCTCGGCCTGCCGCATCGGCTAACGGGCGCCGACATCGACATTCGCGACGACTACATGGGCCCGAAATACGGCGCCGTCACCCCGTCGGGCCGCGAGGCGATGGACCTCATCGCGAAAACGGAAGGGATTCTGCTCGACCCGGTCTACACGGCCAAGGCGATGGCTGGGTTGATCGATGATGCGAGACAGGGGCGGTTGGGCGCGAAGGATTGCGCGGTGTTCGTCCACACGGGCGGCACGCCAGCGGTGTTCGCGTATCGGGATGAGTTGATGGGAACACGTGAGGGGTGACGAATATCAAAAGTGAGGCGACTGAGGCGAGGCTGGGCAGAATGAACGAGAACCGGGCGTTTCCGCACGGTTCTCGTCGGTTCCATATTTATCTTTTCGGAAGGCCCAGTTTTTCCCGGAGGGCATCCAGGTCAGCTTGTGACAGACCTGAAACTACACCGGTTGACCCTCCAGAAACAGCTGGGGTAGTAGTCGTGGAAATGCCATTCTTCTGCATCAGTTTTTCCGTTCTCGACCGTGCATCCTTGAGGTTTGCCTCAGTTTGATCGAGGTTGTCGCTGACGGCCTTCGGAACCGTGATCTTCGCTTCGGCCGTGGCACCGCCACCGCCGATCGTTATGTTCGGCGCGCCCGGGAAGAACAGGCCCAGAGGGAGAGTGATCGGGTTACTCAGAATTTGCTGGACGAGGGGCCGCTGGAAAAAGGGGCGCCGGGTTTGCGCATCGGCGTTGACGGTGAAGTAGAGGCTGGCGAGCAGGGTGAGGAACGCAATTTTTTTCATCGGTGTATCTCCAAAAGGGAAGGCGCTGATGTCAGGGAACGCTAAAGATTCCGTCGAACCGCAAATCCGTCTGAATCGTTGCCAAGTCCTGGGCAAACGAATTGCCGGCTGATCCCGGTGGAGGACCGCCAATAAGGATCGCTGTTGGGTCTCCACTGTCGGTGATGACCAGAGAGCCGGAGTCCCCCTCCTGGCTGAACGTGGAGCCGCTGGTCGGGGCAATCTCCAGAACGCGTCGGATTGTGAAGCTCCTGCCAACGGGAAAATTGGTGTAAGGCACATCGAGAAAAGTGTGGATGTTGACGACCCGTCCGGTCGTTCGCGCTCCCGACTTTGCGCCGAACATTTCGACATTCACGCCGAACGAGGAAATCTGCACGATGTTCTCGGAGAATCTGAGGCCGACGTGCTGGTTGATGTCCGGGACCGGATTGACGACGGCCAGGGCCATGGCGGCATCCACCGATTCGCCGACGGCGTCGCTGGCCGTTCCCATCTTAAGGATGGTTCCGGCGATGTTGGCTCCAACGGGACCGGAAAAGCCGGCGAACTCGAAGACGTCGTCATCATCGTTGGCAAGCAGAAAAGCACCGATGACGTGATTGTTCGTCAACAGGAAGGGAATTCGGCCGCTGGGGAGTTGCACGAATACGAAACAACCAATCGACCCACGCGCGTGGGGCGGCTTGTTCAAGCCGCAGACGCCGCCGCCGATCGCGTGGGGGTGGACCTCGGTCCCGACCTGAACGTCGACGGGCACCTGGACACCGTTAACATTGATCTTCTTGGGAATACGGAATTTCGCGTGAATTTTCTCGTCGTCGAGCTTCTTGCGGACCCAGACGATGACTGCCAGCGAGCCGGTCGGCAATCCGTCCACCATTTTTTGCCCCACGTGAATACTGGAGATGTTCTCACGCCCTGCCGGCTCTCCCCTCTTTCGCACACCTGCGTGGCCGCCGCCCATGAGTTTTTGGGCAAGCAATTCCTGGGCGGCCAGAAACTCTTGGGGAACCTCGATTCCCGGGCCGAGCATCAGTTTCTCACCCTTTTTTGGCGTTTTCTTTTTTGGGCGCCGCGAGAATGCTTTGCGAATGTCATCGCCAGAAACGTTAGCACCGGCGAGTATTTTCGTGCTGGGCGTGGCCATGATTTCCTCGTCAACGTGGGGTGATTGGGTGGTTTGGTGAAATGATACAAACCATGGCTCAGAATGTCAAGCGATGTTCAGGTGTTTCAATGGTATTCTCTACCGGCACCTACCATCGATCGTTACCACCTGACTTAGCGACCTAGATTCTGAGTGATCTTCATTTCCGCCAGTCGATTACTTCAAGGATCAATTCAGCACTCGCCGATATCTCACCATAATGCCCAACTTCCGGGCCGTTGTTCGTTTGATCCATCCTCGAAAGGACAAGATACCATGCTTCGCCGCATTTTTTCGGTGCTGATTCCGGGAGTCGCAGTTCTGGCGATCACGTCCTCAGGCTATTCGGACGAGCCCGAACCAATCAACAAAATGCCCAAGGTGGTAAGCAGCACACCAGCAAAGTGCGGCGACTCTGGGGTGCAACGCATCTGCATCGAAGTGTCCCCGCAGATCGTCGTCGAGCGTGCGGGCGGCATCTGTGCGCCGGATGGGCGGACCACTTTGCTTCAGCGTTGTGGTCATCTTAAGGTACATCAATGGACGCATTCGTCCTATCACGGCAAATCAACCGGTATTCCGCTGCAGTTTATCGCTCCGCAGGCTGCCATAATGCCTCAAGCGACGTTCGTTCCGCAGGCGACATTCATTCCGCAGGCGACATTCATTCCGCAAGCGACGTTCATTCCGCAGGCGACGTTCGTTCCGCAGGCCACCTTTGTCCCCCAAGCGACATTCGTCCCCCAGGCGACCTTTGTTCCGCAGACGACGTTTGTCCCACAGGGCATCGTCCCCCAAACGCAGTTGGTGCCTCAGGCCGCCACGGACCAGGTCGACATCAAGGATGCCGTGACGCGGCTTTCGAAAAACCTGAAGGATGCTTCGGAAATTCTGAAGTTCCAAGCCCAGATCCTCGAAAAACACGAAGATCGCATCGGTTCGGTCGAAGCCATCCTGAAGGATCTCCAAGACAATAAGATGAAGCTGAAGGTCGATACGAGCACCGGAAAAATCACCGCAGAAAAGATTAAGTGAACCCACCCCCACGTTCCGAAAAGGAGGCCAGTCGGCCTCCTTTTTTTGTTTTACGGAGGGATTGGTAAAGAATTCCCATTCTGCCGTCGATAACACTCTTAGCGATTGTATGGCCTTTACCGTGGCCGATTCGTCGGTCACATCTGCTCGCAAGGAGTGATCGATGCGCAAGCTCTTGCCCTGGCTGATGGTGCTGTTCGTGGGTTGCCAGCATGGCCCGCGGTTCCTCGATTGTTCCTCCTCGTGCGTTGATAAGGAAGTCGTGCAGGATTGCCCGCAAGAGGTTCCTTGCCCGAAGACGCGCCTTCGCCGCGAGAAGCCGTGTCCGCTGCCTTGTGTGGAAGAATGTCCTGTGAAGGCAGAGTGCAAGGAGCGCGAGACGATTTGTCTCAAGATCAAAGTGCAAGAACAGGTTCAACCGCAGGCATTTTTGCAGCCGCAGGTCCAACCGCAAGCGATGATACAGCCGCAGGCGATGGTGCAACCGCAGGCGATGATGCAGCCGCAGCAGATGATGATGGTGCCGATGGTGCAGCCGCAGTCGGCAATGGCGCCGGCGGGTCGTGCGCGACCCGGTTTGACCGTCGATTTTTTCCGCATGCCGATTCCGTTCCTCCGTCTGATTGCAGTGCCGCAGGCGGCCCCGCAGATGGCAATGGTGCCAATGGGCGTCGCTCCGCAGGCGATGATGCAGCCGCAGGCGATGATGCAGCCGCAAGCCATGGTCATGCCGCAAGCTCAGACGCACGCCGCGGTCCGGGTTCAGGGGACCACCACCGTGCCGGTCAACGTGCAAGGCCATGCGGTTGTTCCCTATGACGGTCATGCGATCGTGCCGATCGGCGGCGGTGTTCAGCCCCATGCGATGGTGATGCCTCAGGCGATGGTGATGCCGCAGGCGATGGTTCAACCGCAGGGCGTTGTGCAGCCTCAGGGCATTACCGTCATCCCGCAGGGCACGGTCGTCCGGCCGCAGGCTGCGGTTCAATCGCGTGGAATCACGATGGAGGAAGCCGAGGCCTTCTGCCGCGAGGTGGAACGGCTGAAGAAGCAGATGAACCCCAAGTAGACAGAATCCATCGCTCCACTCGGGCAAAAAAACGCCGAGGTCATTGCGACCTCGGCGTTTCACTTTCTTTGGCGGGCATGACGATATCCTCGGCCTGGCCCGTTAGGGTTTCTCCTTGAACCGCGCCAGCGGCGTCTGCAGAAAGAACACCTCCGAGCCGTCGTAGAACACCGTCCCCAGCGTCTTGGCATCGAGTTCGATGGTGCGCGGACAGGCGCGGCCGCCGATCGGCCGGCCGGGGTTGTAGTAGACGAGCGGGTTCTTGAGGTCCCATGTTTTGCCGTCGTCCTTGGAGACGACGAAGGCCAGACGTGTACCGCCGCCGATGCCGATGCCGTCGATATCGGAAGCGATGATCCAGCCGTTGGAGTGGGTCATCATTTCGTGGCGCCAGCCTTGCTTGGCGATGTCCGGGAACGGCGCGACTTTCTCCCACGTCTTGCCGGCATCGGTGGTGCGCATTCCCTTGCCACTGACGAACGTGCCTTTCGTTGTGCGCACGATCGGCACCAGGCCGTGTTTTTCCTTGTCGAACGGTCCGACCTTCTGCGTGTCCTTGCTTGATTCCAAGACAACGGCCCCATCAGACAGAGGGCACAGCCAACCCCTTGGCAACTCCACGAACGGATGACGAATGATGCTCTCCGCAGTTGGATTCTTGGGCAGGTCGTAAGGCTTCGACCAGGTCTTGCCTTCGTCGGAGCTGATCGACAACTCGACGTAGCGCGATTTCTTCTTGTTTTCATCGTTGTACCAGACATTCCACGCATGCACGATCTGGCCATCCGCGAGCGCGGTCAGCGAGCCCGGATAGATCGATTGCTTGGCGCTCGGCTCGAACGGCTCGGGCGTCGTCCAGGTTTTGCCGGCGTCGCTGGAACGGCTGACGCGCAGGTCCTTCATGTCGGACTGGCTGAAGATGACGACGATCGTCCCCTTCTTCGAAAGGCAGACCGCCGGATGGATGTGCCCCTTGACTCCGGTGGCGATGCGCACCGGCTTCGGCGCATCGCCGGCGTGACATGCAATTGTCGCCGCAAGGATCGTGAGCACTGCTGCAATCGATGGACGTACAACCATGGAAATTCACCTCCGGCCGTGGTGCGGGCGGCTCGCCTGCAAATCTGCCGTGCAGGCGAGCCGCCTGCGCCACGGCAAGGGAAATTTACTTTTGCTCTGCCTGAATCTTTTGCAGCGCCAGCATTGCAACCTGGCGAACTTGCGG
>JACQFG010000145.1 GCA_016200155.1 Planctomycetota bacterium
CATCATGGTACGCATCTTCCTGGTCATGCTGCTCGGCGCCGGTATCTTCCTTGGCGGGGCGTGGTACGCCGGCTTGCTGGAAACCGGTCCCGGTCCCGGCCACGTCGTGCCCGACACGACGCCGACAGTGCCGAGTGCCGCGGAGCTGGGTCCCGACTTGTACACGGCCGATCCGTACCCGGTGTTGCCGGAGACGCAGCCGCCGGCGTCGATCCCGATCGTGTTGCCGGGCGTGATGAACCCGATCGATACGGAGGAAGTGCCGAGCCAGGTGCCGGGCCAGATCCTGCTCATCGGCGATCCCGTGGACGACGCGCTGGTGCTGGCTGCGGGGGCTGGCTCGTTCCTGGTCGAACCATACTCCTATGCCCCGGTGGTCGGCGAGAAGTCGTTCAAGTTCTTTCGCAAGCATTACGACGGCAAGTACGTTACCGAAGGCCAGATGCTGGCGATGATCCAGCCGGCGAAGGCGATTGCGGACGTCGAAGCGAAGAATGCGAAGGTCCGGCTTGCCATGGCCGAGCGCGAAGCCGCCATCGCCGGCGAGGCAGAGTCCCTGGAACGCTATCAGCGTGCGATCATCCTTTACCGCAAGAATCCGCCGGCGATTTCCAAGGAGGACCTCGGCGCCGCCAGGTTGACCTGGGAAAAACTGAAAGGCGAAATGCTCGCGAAAATCGAAGGCGTGAAGGTCGCCGAGGTCGAGCGGAAAACGGCCCTCATCGATCTGAGCTTTTTCGAAATTCGCGGCGTGCAGCCGTTCAAGCTTTCGCAGATCAAGACGGTGGTAAAGCAGACCGGGACCGCGGTCAAACAGTTCGACACGCTGATGGTGCTGCAGAACCTCGACCGTTTGCAAGCCGAGGCGCTCATCGAGGAACAATATCTTGCTCACCTCAAGAACCGTGAGGTCATCACCGCGACCATTGAGCCGACGGTCATCGAAAAGCCGCACTTCGAGTTTCCGGGCCACGACCGCGAGGTGACCAGCGTCGCCTTCACGCGTGACGGCCGGATCGTCTCGGGCAGCGAAGATAAAGCGGTATACGTCTGGCAGGTTCGCCGTCATGCGCCGCTGCGCAAGCTGGCGCACGAAGACGCGGTCCGCGTCGTCGCGTGCGTGCCGCCGCCGCTGAAGGATCAGAAGCCGGGCAAGAACATCTGCGCCGTCGGCTGTGCCAACGGCGACATCTACCTGTGGGACATCGACGCCGTCGATGATGAGCCGAAGATCTTGCGCAAGGCCCACGAGGAGAACGCCGGCATCAGCAGCCTCGCCTTCAGCCCGGACGGGGCATTCCTTGCCAGCGGCGCCTCCGACGGGTCGATCCGCATCTGGTCGGCCGACGGCACGGAGAAGTACGCCTTCAAGCCGGAGCGCGGCGTGGCCCAATCGCACGAGGACGCCGTCACCGCGTTGCACTTCACGCCGCAGTGCAAGCTGATCTCCGCGAGCCGCGACAAGACGCTGCGCGTCTGGCAGCTCAAGGAAAAGGGCGCATCTCCCGAACACAAGGCCATCCACTTCCGTCATGGCACGGTGCCGCAGCTCGGCGTCAGCAACGACGGCAAGTGGATGCTCTTCGATCAGGGGCACACGCTCAAGATGCTCTCGATCGAGAAGCAGACGCTGCGGCACACGATCAGCGTGCCGGCCAACTCGACGCCGTTCGAGACCGTCGCCATCTTCTCGCCCGACGACTCGCTGCTCTTGACCGCCGGCGCCGGCGAAGGCCGGCTGCAACTATGGCGCACCCCCGACGACGATTCGCCGCGCGCCTTCGTGGTCCGCGAGTTCGCCACGCGCGAACGCCTGTCGGTCGCCTGCGCCGCCTTCGGCCCGAAAGCCGCGCAGAAGGGCGATGCGACCTTCGCGGTGTCGGCGAGCGGCCAGAAGATTTACGTCTGGTCGATCCCGACGCCCGATCAGGTGACGGCTCATCGCATTCCCGATGTCCGCATGACGCTGCGCAACGATTCGCTCGACCCGGCGACGAAGCAGAGCCGCATCGGCTTCGAGGTGCAGAACCCGCATGGCCGTTTCGAACCCGGCCGCCCGGTGACGATCGTGATCAACGAACCGTGACGTTTAGCCGCAACGCCGAAGGCGTGCGCGAGCCGGGCCCCCCGCGCACGCCTTCGGCGTTGCGGCTAAACAAAGGTAATCCATGTCCACCGCAGCTCCAGCCAGCGACCTTGAACGACGCAAGCTCGTGCGTCTGCGCCGGCGGTCCGACCTCACGATCGTGCCGCAGCGCTATGAAGGACGCATGTACTACGTTGTCAAGGACCCGGTCAACCTGCGCTACTATCGCTTCAAGGAACAAGAACACTACTTGCTGATGCTCTTCGACGGCAGGGTCACGCTCGATTCCGCCCAGAAAGCCTTCGAAGACCGCTTTCGTCCCGAACGGCTCAAGCTCGAAGATCTCGAACAGTTCGGCCAGCAACTCCTGACGATGGGCCTCGTCCAGCACGATACGCCGCAGGCGGGCAAGCTGCTGTTCGAGCATCGCAGCAAGCGCATCCGCATGGAGTGGATGCAGACGCTGACCAACATCCTCTACATCAAGATCCCGATCTTCGATCCGGAGAAGCTGCTGGGCCGGATGCTCCCGTGGCTGTGGTGGATGTTCACGCGGGCGTTCCTGATCGCCAGCTTCGCGTTCATGGCGTCGGCGGCATTGCTCGTCCTGACGCACTTCGAGACGTTCCACGAACGGCTGCCGTCGTTCGAGAGCTATTTCAACTTCAAGAACATGATCTACCTGTGGATCGCGCTCGGCGTCGTCAAGGTGATCCACGAATTCGGGCACGGCCTGTCGTGCAAGGCGTTCGGCGGCGAGGTCCACGAGATGGGCTTCCTGCTCCTGTGCCTGTCGCCGGCCATGTATTGCAACGTCTCCGATGCCTGGCGATTGCCCAACAAATGGCATCGCATCCTCATCAGCTTCGCGGGGATCTACGTCGAGCTGATGATCGCTGCCGCGGCGACGTTCATCTGGTGGAACACCGAGAGCACGCCGTTCGTCAACAACCTCTGCCTGCACCTCATGGTCGTCTGCAGCGTCAGCACCGTCGTCTTCAACGGCAACCCGCTGATGCGCTACGACGGGTACTACGTCCTGTCCGACTGGATGGAAATCCCCAACCTGCGCGACCGGGCCAACAAATATCTGCAAAAGCTGGCGATGGAATACTGCCTGGGGATCGAGGTTCAACCCGAAGGCTACATGGAGCTGCACCGCCGGATCCTGTTCGTGATCTTCGCGGTGATCAGCTACGTCTATCGCTGGGTCGTCACCTTTGTCATCTTGAAATTCATGGCGACGTTCTTGAAGCCGTACAAGCTGGAGGTGATCAGCGAGCTGCTGGCGCTCGGGGCGCTGGGGTCGATGATCGGCTGGCCGGTGTATCGCTTGATCAAGAACGTGAGTAAACGCGGGAGGTTGCCGGACATGAAACCGATCAGAGTCAGCATCACGGCTTGTTGTGTGGCGGTCGTCCTGTTCGTGATCTTCTTCGTGCCGTTGCCGATCACGCGCATTTACCAGTCGGGCGTGGTGCAGGTGCAGCCGACGGAGATCACGCAGATCGCGGTCGAGGTGCCGGGCATCTTGAAGATGGTCCACGTGCGCGAGGGGCAGTTCGTCAAGAAGGGCAAGGTGCTCGCCGAGTTCGCGCCGCTCGAGGAGATGGAGAGCCAGAAGGAGCTCGCCATGGCCCAGATGGCGATCAAGGACGGCGTCATCAAGACTTGCGACGAGCTGATCAGCAAGGAGCAGGATCTGGCCCAGAGGGACCGCCTGCGCGAGCAGCGCGCCAAGGCCGACAGCGAGCATCGCCAGGCCGTCGATCGCTACAAGCAGATCGTCAAGCAGCAGGAGAAGCTGACGCTGCGCGCCCCGCGCGACGGCGTCGTCATGGGGTTGCCGAAGATCGACGAGATCGACAAGCGCTGGGACAAGGAGCAGAACAGCGTCTTTTGCAGCGTCGGCGACAAGTCGAAGCTGCGGATTCTGGTGCCGCTCGCGCCGGACGACTATCGGCTGCTCGAAGAGAACTACGACAAATCGACGAAGCAGCATCCGCTCGAGGCGACGATCCGCGTGCAGGGGCACGGCGCCAAGCTGTGGGAGGGGCGGATCAGCCAGTTGCCGAAGTCCGACGCGAAGGAGATCCCGCCGCAGCTCTCGAACAAGATGGGCGGCCCGCTGGCGATCAAGCCGACGGGCGATCCGAACAAGCTCACGCCGCAAAGCCAGGTGTTCCTGGTCGGCATCGACCTGGTGGAGCCCGACGACAGCATCGCGATCAACACCGGGGCGCAGGTGAAGATCCACTGCGAGTACCGCTCGATCGCCTGGTGGGCGTATCGCAAGGTCAGCTCGACGTTCGACCTGGGGCTGCTGTGGTAAGGCGTTTAGCCGCAACGCCAACGGCGTGCGCGGGCGGAATCCTGTGCGTTCCATATAACGCCAGCGTTCAGCTCGCGCACGCCGTTGGCGTTGCGGCTAAACAACTAACTACTCCCATCCCGAGGCCCGCATGAAACGCATCTTCAGCGCCGTTTGCGTCGTGTTCCTGGTCGTAGGCCCTGCTACGCCCCAGGTGGCCAAACGGCCCATCACCCTCGAAGACCTCTGGAAAGTCAAACGCCTCGGCAAACCGTCGATCTCCCCCGACGGCAAATGGGTCGCCGTCGACGTCACGTCGTTCGACATGGACGACAACTCTTCGAACA
>JACQFG010000146.1 GCA_016200155.1 Planctomycetota bacterium
GTGTTGCAGGCCAAGTTATAGGGCAGCAACTGCGGCTTGAACTGAACCTCCTCCTCGAGGTCCTTCAGGCAATCGAGCTGGCCGCCTGATGCGACCACCCGATTGAAGCCCTTGTTGCCCATGCTCAGGCTGCCGATCGCCTGCACGGCATGGGCCACCGTTGCGCTGTTCTTGAAGATGAGCTGCTGCCCCGTCGGCACCAACTTCTTGCCGTCGAAATACACCGGGTTGAATGCCGACACGAACGGCAGGAACTGGCAGTGCGGCTGATCGATCACGATGATCTCGCTGCGCTTCTTGTACCGGAAGTTAATCTCGAAATAGGTGTCCTTCGGCGGCATCACCCAGACCATCGCGTTCTTCACCGCTTTCGTCTTCGGGTCGACCATCCACGTCTGATCGACCTTCTCGATCGGCTTGGCCGTCGGCGCGAGGCAGCACTGTTTGTCGTTGCTGTCCTTCATCTTGCCTGTGAAATCCGTGACCTTGGGAAGGTCGCCCGTCAGCGTGACCTTGCCCGAGAGGCTGCCGTAGCCGTCGGTCTTCAGCTTTTCCTGAGCCTGAATCGTATTGAGCAGGCACAGCATGACGAGGGCGGCGACGAAAATGCGCATGGAATCGACTCCTGCGAGAAACGTGAGGGAAGGTGGGACAACCGTAGTATACAGGCGCACTCAGAAAAAGTTTAGTCCTCGTGCCGGCGGCATACAATGAGCATGGACCACGTTCACGAAAGGGATTCACGCATGAAACAACGACTGCTGACCCCCGGGCCGACGCCGGTGCCGGAGGAGACTTTGCTCGAACTCGCCAAGCCGATGATCTTCCATCGCACGGCCGAGTTCCGGGCCATGCTCGGCGAGGTGCTGGGCGACCTGCGGACGATCTTCTGCACGAAGAACCTCATCGTCCCGCTGACGGCCTCGGGCACCGGCGCACTCGAAGCGGCCCTCGCCAACAGCGTTCCCGCGGGCGCCAAGGTCATCTGCCTCATCGCCGGCCGATTCGGCGAACGCTGGCGCAACATCGCCAAGGCGTTCGGCATCGAGGCGGTCAGCGTCACCGTCCCTTATGGTCAAGCGGTCCAGCCCGAGCAGCTTGCGAAGGCGCTTGCCGATCATGCCGATGCCGCCGCGGTCTGCTCGACGTTGAGCGAGACCTCCACGGGTGTCGGCCACGACGTGGCGGCGTTCGGTAAGCTGATCGCCAAGACGCCGGCGCTGCACATCGTCGATTCGATCAGCGGCCTGGGCGCGATGGAGTGCCGGACCGACGAGTGGCAGATCGACATCAACTGCACCGGCTCGCAGAAGGCGCTGATGATGCCGCCGGGCCTGGCGTTCCTGTCGGTCAGCGACAAGGCCTGGCAAGCGATCGACAAGAACGCCAATCCGCGCACGTTCTATTTCGACCTCAAGAAGGCACGCAAGAACCTCGAGACGAACGACACGCCGTTCACGCCGGCGCACACCTTGATCCGGGCGATGCGCGTCAGCGTGAAGAAGATCCTCGCGGAAGGCATCGAGAACATCTGGGCGCGGCAGCGGCGTTTCTCCGAGGCGGCCCGCGCCGGGTTTGCGGCCATGGGCCTGGAGTCGTTCGCCGCGCAGCCGAACGTCGCCCTGACCGTGGTCAAGATGCCCGCGAACATCGACAGCAGCGTCCTTTTGGGCAAGCTCGAAAAGCAGTACGGCCTGAAGCTGGCCAACGGGCAGGACAACCTCAAGGGCAAGATCATCCGCCTGGCGCACATGGGGCACATCGATCAGTTCGATATCCTGTCGGCGCTCGCCGGCGTCGAGCTGGTGTTGATCGAGATGGGCCACGCCATCGAGCCAGGCGTCGGCGTCACGGCGGCGCAGCGCGTGTTTGCGAACAAATGACGGTCCCCGTTTAGCGCCCGCGCGACTCTTGGGGCCGCGCGGGCGCTAAACGAAGAGAAGAAAAATACCATGCCACGCATTTTCATCAGCGACAAGCTCGAAACCGGCGGCATCGAATTGCTCAAGGCGTCCGGGCTCGACATCGACAACCGGCCCGGCCTGAAGGATGCCGCGCTCGCCGAGGCGATGCAGGCCGCCGACGGCATGATCGTGCGCTCCGGCACCAAGGTCACCGCGCAGCTTCTCGACAACCCCGGCAAGCTGCGCGCCATCGTTCGCGCCGGCGTCGGCGTTGACAACATCGAGGTCGCCGCCGCCACGCGCAAGGGCATCGTCGTCATGAACACGCCCGGCGGCAATACCATCAGCACCGCCGAGCAGACCATCACCCTGATGATGGCCCTCGCCCGCCACACCCCGGCTGCCGACGCCAGCCTGCGCCAGAACAAGTGGGAACGCGCCAAGTTCGTCGGCACCCAGCTCGCCGGCAAGACGCTCGGCGTCGTCGGCCTCGGTCGCGTCGGCCGCGAGGTGGCACGCCGCGCCGTCGCGCTCGACATGAAGGTGATCGGCTTCGATCCGTTCTTCTCGCCGGACTTCGCGGGCAAGCTCGGCATCGAAACGGTCTCCGACCTGCCGGGCATGTTGCCGCGCGTCGACTTTCTCACCGTACACACGCCGCTGTCGCCGGAGACGACGAACCTGATCGGCGCTCCCCAGATCGCCGCCATGAAAAAGGGGACGCGGCTCATTAATTGTGCCCGCGGCGGCATCATCAACGAGGACGCGCTCGCCGCCGCCTTGAAGTCGGGCCATCTCGCCGGCGCTGCGGTCGATGTCTTCGTCGACGAACCGCCCGCCGCCGATCATCCGCTCTTGAAGCTGCCCAACGTCGTCGTCACGCCGCACCTGGGCGCTTCGACGACGGAGGCGCAGGAATCGGTCGCACTCGAGGCGGCCCAGCTCCTGATCGATTATCTCACCAAGGGCATCGTGCAGTACGCCGTCAACATGGCCGCCGTCGATCGCGCCGAACTGGACGAGCTGAAGCTGTACGTCGACATGGCCCATCGCCTCGGCTTGCTGCAAGCTCAGATGGCGCACGGCTCGATCAAGTCCGCGCACATCACCTATCGCGGCGAGGTCGCCCGGCGCAGCACCAAGCTCATCACCGCCGCCTTCGCTGCCGGCTTGCTCGAATATCGGCTCGCTCAGAACGTCAACATCGTCAATGCCGAGCTGATCGCCCGCGAGCGCGGCATCGAGATCATCGCCCAGTCGGTTGCCCGCAAGGGGGACTTCAGCACCCTGATTCACACCGACGTGACCACCGACAAGAAAACCTACACCGCCTCCGGCACTCTCTTCGGCAACCAGTTCCTGCGCCTCGTCCAGCTCGGCCCGTATCATCTCGACGCCTACATGGACGGCATCATGCTGCTGTTCACGCACCGCGACGTGCCGGGCCTGATCGGCTTCATCGGCACGATCTTCGGCAAGCACAACGTCAACATCGCCCAGATGACGGTGGGCCGGCAGCAAGGCCAGCAGCCCGGCGGCGAGGCGATCGCGGTGCTCAACCTCGACAGCCAGCCGCCGGAAGCGGCGCTGAACGAGGTGCGTGCGCACGAGAAGATCGCAAGCCTGAGCGTGGTGAAGCTGCCGCCGGCGGGCGAGATGCCGCCGTGGTTTGGATGAGTGTAGTGGATTTTACTAGCCCGCGGCGCAAGCAAGGGCGTCCCTTGATTGCGCTGCGGGCTCGTTGTGAGATGATTCAATCCTTCACGTCGAGCCGTGGCACGATGTTCTCTCCCGGCTCGACACGAAACTTGAATACCGCCTTCTGCACGTTCCGATAACGCTCCGGCAACAGAGACTTGCCCGAGCGCGTCTTCTCTTCGCCGACCAGCACCGCCTCACGCAGGTCAACCGTGATCGCATATTCGCCCGCCGGCGCGCCGTCGCCTGGTTTCATCGTCGTCAACGTGAATTTGCCCTCGCTGTCCGTATATGCTATTGGCTTGTTCGCGGCGTGGTCGGAGGCGTCGAGCGCGTGAAAGACGATGAGCGCCTCGGCGAGCGGCTTGTCGCGGTAGTAGACCTGGCCACGCACCGGATGCGTCGCCAGCGCGGACCGAGAGCAGCCCGCCAGGCATGGCGCGGCAATCGAGACGAGAATCAGGCATAGCCATCGCTGCATCGGGCGGTTCCTTACTCGTGGCTGACCGCTTCGCCGCCGGCGCGTGTCACCAGGGCGCCGAGCGTCCACAACTCCGTCGTGTCCGTGAGATACCGCACCGACCCGTCGGCAAACGCGAAGTTCGCCCCGCCGTCGTGGAAGCTGTAGAAGCAGTGGCCCCACTCGTTCGAAATGTTGATGCGCACCGGCCCCGGGATGGGCCCGAACGCGGCGTCCCAGGCGTTGCGCTGCCCGATCGCGTACGGATTGTCGGTCGTCGCCCAGGCGCCGCCGCGCGCCCGCACCTTCGGAGCGCTCGTGAAGTTGACCGGCGTCATGTTGCGGCCGCGCCAGACATCCTCGCGGCCGGCACATTCGCCGATCAAGATCGACACCGATTGCCCGTCGGTGATTTGCGACATGCGCGTGCTTGACCCGGATACGAGAACGCCGCGCAGATCGGAGCTGGTCGAGAACTGATTGGCCGCCGGCACGGAGAGATTGATGTCGATGTGGACGCCTATCGGCGCGAAATAATCACTGACGGCGCCGGTCTTGTTCGGCGGCGTCGCCTCGGGCTTGTCCTGCACGCGGTCGGGAAACGGCGTCGACGGGCATTGCAGGAGGGGCAATGGCTCGATCACGATGGCTCGGTTCGGCGGCTGCCACCAGCCCACGCTGAAGCTGTAGGTATTCAGCCGGGCTCCCTGGTCGAAGTAAGGCATGACGTACGGAACCCAGTTGTGCAGCCCCATGATCGCCGGCGGCAACTCCTTCCGGGTGTTCTCGTACGTGTGAAACGCCAGCGCGACTTGCTTGAGGTTGTTCTGACATTGCACGCGCTGCGAGGCCTGGCGCACCTTCTGAACCGCGGGAACGAGCAACGCGATCAGAATCGCAATAATGGCGATGACGACAAGAAGCTCGATGAGCGTGAACCCGCGTCGGCGCATGACGTACCTCGAAAGAACATGATGGGGCGTCCTCGGAAGGGGAAGGCGTATCGCAAAGCGCGTGCCGGACGCCGGAGTGGCGATTTGCGTTGAATTTTGCTGGCTGGCAGGGGAAGGCGAACAAAAGATGTACACCGCTGGACAGACAATGGCCAGTTACTTCACTTGCAGAAGGCCGGCCACGACGTTGAGGATTGCAGGTCGTTCCGCCATGGCTCCGACGCCAATGTCATCGCACGCCAGCGTCTTGCTGATCGGCGGCGCGATGCGCAGCGATCCGCGCAGGTCGGCCGTGATCTGAGCGAGATGCCGGGCGGTCGCGGGGTGTTCCCACATGAGCGTGTTCATTGCCGGCGCGAGAATGACGGGGCGCGTCGCATCCCAGGCGCGGTAGACGCACGTCAGGCAGTTGTCGGTGATGCCCAGGGCCAGCTTCGCCAGCGTGTTCGCATCGCAAGGGGCGATCAGCAAGACGTCGGCCCAGCGGCGCAGGTCGATGTGCAGCACCGGATCGCCGCGCTGATAATGGGCGTTCGGCCATTCGTCGTCATCGAGGATCACGATCTCCTTGTTGCGACTGCCGACCGGGGTCGCCTCGATGGCGGCGGCGTCGAAGAAGTAAAGCGACGACTTCGTGGCGACGAGCTGGACCGCATGGCCGGCATTGCGCAGCTCGCGATAGAGTTCCGGCGTGTAGATGGCAGCTACCGACCCGGTGACGCCCAGCAGCACATTAGCCATGTTGCACCTCGATGCGGTCGAGCAACGCGCCGGGCAGTTCTTCGCGCGTCACTTTTTCATATCCGCTTTCGTTGCCGATCAGGGCCCAGGCCCGCGCATCTTCGAGCGTGTTGGCGACCATCCAGTCGGCGACGGAATGTTGCCGGGACTTCTCGGCGATGGCACGCAGTTGCTCCTGAGTGATGCCGACTTCGAGCTTGAACTTGACGAGGACGCCAGCGAACTTCCAGTCGCTGCGAATCTTGTCGACGAGCTTCGGCGCTCGCACCAACTTCAGCCATAGCTCGGGCTCGTCGCTCTTGACCTTGGCGGCGCTGCGATCGTGCATCGTCAGGCAGTTTCCGGCCTGGGATGGAGCGAACACACCGGCCGAGAGGTAATCGCTGACGGCCGCACAGTGAACGATCGCGTCCGGCTTCGACGCGCCGATCTGCCCGGCCATGATGGCGTGCAGGTCATCGAAGGTGCGATACGGCAGGCACCGCCAGCGCAAGGGATCGGGATCGACGGCGTCGATCACCTCCGGATGCGACGTCGCTAGCGTGACCTCGTGCCCGCGGCGGTAGGCTTCGAGCGCGATGGACGCGCCGGTGCGTCCGGTGAAGATGTTGGTGATGCAGCGCACGCGATCGATGGGGACTTGCGTATTGCCGGCAGTGACGAAGATGCGCATGTCGTCATTATATACCGGCCGGCCCGCCATGAATGGCGGGCTATTTGCTTGCCGTGACGTTGCTCGGCGGCAGTCGGCGATCGAGTTCGGTGAGATGGGTCTGGACCGCCTGTTCGAGCGACAGGAACGCGGGGGCCAAACGCGGCCGGAGCGGGCCGGGGTTCGGATTGATGCGCAGGTCGCGCAGGTAGCTCAGCAGGGCTTCCTTCGCTTGCGGCGAACTGCGCAGCATCAGGTGGACCCATGCCCACGATTCACGATATTCGAGCGGCGACATCTGATGCACGTCTTCGAGCCGTTCGAGGCGTTCCATGTCGAAGCGCACGCCGGGCAAGCGGAGCGCTTCGAGATGCTGCGGATTGATGCCCGCGTTCGTGACGGGCACCTCGAAGTATTCGGCGAGTCCTTCGTCGAGCCAGATCGGCACGTTCTTGAGAGCGCAGTGCAACAGGGCGTGCGTCAATTCGTGGCGCAGGTCCTGGTGCAGACGTTCGCCCATGTAGGTGTAGACCATCAGGTCCTCGGCGCCTCCCAGGCGGCGCGGCTGAGCGACGAAGAAGGCGCGCCGCGGCGGCAGGTCCGGATGCTTCGTCTTGATGAACTTGTCGTACCGGGCCTTGTCCTCGAACAGATAGACGAACACCTCCGTGGTCGAGGGCGGCAGCTTGAGTTCGCGATTGACCTGCTCGCGCAGATTGCCGAGGTCCCGAAAGATCGGCTGGTCGCGGCGAATCTCGACGTCGGACATGAAAACGAACTGCGACACGCGCATCGAGTATTTGCTGGGAGCGCCGGCGATCGGTTCTCTCTCGACGCGCGCCTTGGGCTGCTGGGAGAAATGCTGGAGCAGCTCGCACCCGGCAAGGAGCGGAATGCCGAGGAGCGCCACCAGAAGCCAGCCATGCCGCCGCGAAATCGTCATGCACTCCTCGCTGCCGATGAAACCGCATTCGTTGGAACGCGCGCAAGGGGGCGGGATGTTAAGCGGAGGAGGTCGATCTTACAAGAGGAAATCGGCGGGTTTCGTGATAATCTTGAAGCGATCGGCGCGCCGAGCCCCGTAAGGGGCCGGGTGATGGATGCGTAACCCGGCCCCTTAGGGGCTCGGCTCGCCATGAATCACAGCAGCGGTTTGCCGCGCCGCTTGTTGCGTTCGACCTTTTTCAGGGTTGCCCCATCCACCTGTTTCCACCAGCTTTTCCAGTCGCAGCGTCCAAATGCGCCGCAGTTGAGATAGGTGAGCAGGAACCGCAGCCGATCGGTGCGCGTGATCCGCGTGCTGTCGAAGAAGCTGGCGTTGAGGCGCGCCAGATTCTGGATCTTACGAGGGCGCGCCAGCTCGAGGAATCGTTCGACGCCGACCAGGTCGATCAGCCAGACCGAGCTTTCCGGCATGTACAGCAGGTTCTGGATGTCCTGCGAATACGCGGACGGCTCCTGCGGCGGAGCGTCCCAGCGGCGGGCGAGGATGTTGGCCGCCTTCAGATCGCGGTGCGAGAGCTGGCGTTGATGCAAGGCGCGAATCGTGCGGGCCACGCGATCGATGAGTCCGCGCAGCAGGCGCGACCGTTGCGGCGCCGGCAGCGGATCGAGGTTCTGCAAATAGTCGTGCAAGTCGTCCGCATGGGCGATCTTTTCAGTGAGCAGATAACCCTCGTGCAGCATGCCGAAGCTGCGGCGATGCAGCACGACGAACGGCCGAGCCGTGGGCAAGCCGCGCTCGCGGAAGCCCTGGCCGTGGATCCAGGATCGCAGGGCGGGTGTCGGGCGAACCAGCGACGCGAGTGGGTCCTTCCACGAGGTGACGCGGAACCGCTTGTAGATGACGCGGCGCACCTGGCCATTGACGCGGAAATCCATCTCGATCACGGTCGACGATTGCGATTCCTTCAGGACGCGGGCGCCGCGTTGCTGAAACGGCGCATCGGGATCGCGCAGCAGTTCGGCGATGTCGGCGTCGTCGATCTCCATCACCGCATGCCCGACGACGCCGGCGCCCTTGACCTTGCGATAGTAGCGGCAATTGTGCAGGCAGCGTTTGTCGCGGCGTTGCCAGAAGCGCAGGTTGCGTTGCCAGCTCAGCTCCTCGATGTCGTGCAGGTCCTTGGTGTAATGCTTGGTGCCGTAACGATCGCGCTGCCAGACGCCGAGCTTGCGGGCCTGGAAGTATGCCTTCCAGAAACGCAGGCGATCGGCCCGGTTGACGCGCAAGGTGAACCAGCAGTTGATCATCACCAGGTTTTCAAGGCTCTGCTTCCAGTCGAGCGGCGGGCCCATCTTGACGGCAAGCAGATCGATGACGAAGAGCTGGACGCGATCGTCGGCGCCGACGCGGACGAGCAGGTTGGCCGCGTGCAAATCGTGATGCAGGATGCCGGCGTCGTGGATGTTCGCAACCAGCTTGCCCAGCTCGCTCGCCAGGTACTGCCGCATGCGCGCAGCACGGGGCTCGGGGAAGGTCGGCAGGACGGCGGCGAGGAAGAAATGCAGCGGGATGCAGTCCTCGAGGCTCTGCGTGATGAGGATGCTTTCGCCGGAGCCGACGCGGGTTTCCTGCTCCGCGAGGGCCAGCGGGGCGATGGTCGGAATGCCGCGCTGGGCAGCAGCGACGACGCGATCGAACTCGATCCGCGCCTTGCTGGGCCGCACGAGCTGGCGAAACCAGGCGCGCTGATCGTGCACGAAGTTATGCTTGACGTAAAAGCACAGCCCCGGCAATTCGACGCGATAAACGATTCGGTGCGGCCCCTGCTTGACGACGCGCGCCTGCCCCGATTGCAGCCACTCGGGTAAACGCAGGCCGTCGGCGTTCAGCAGTTGCGCACGCAGGTCGGGCAGAAGCGACCAGCGGAAGCCTCCGACAGACAGGTGCGACAGGGGTTGTGAGGATGCGCTCATGAATCATTCGCGTCAGAGCCTGAAGCGTAAGCGAAGGATTTGCGTCCTTCGCTTACGCTTCAGGCTCTGACAGCCTCGATGCCTCGCAGTACGTTCTCCCACGCCGCCGCGCCGCGCGCCACGTCATACTCCGCTGCCACGACACGCCGCCCCGCCGCGCCCATGAGGCGGCGCAGATCGGCATCGTTCGCCAGCCGACGCACGGCAGCTTCCCATTCGTCGGGCGTGTCGACGAGGAACCCGGTCTCGCCGTGGCGCACCAGCGTCTTCTGCACGCCGACGGCGTTCGCGATGACCGGCAATCCCGCGGCCATGTACTGCAGCACCTTCAGCCCGCACTTGCCGGCGCTCCAGGCGTCGTCGGGCAGCCAGCTAAAGCCGATGTCTGCATCGGCCAGGTCGGCTGTTTCCGTCGTTTCGTTCCAAAGCCGAAAGTCGATCGGCAGATGATCTAGCGAAAGGGATCGGTCGCAGATGATCGTCAACTCAAGGTTGGGCACAACTCTTCCGAAGCGCTCCAGCAGATCGCGTTGCTTCTCCAGTCCGCGGATGGTGCTTGAAGAACCGATCCACGCCAGCTTGACGCGCGGCCGGTGCGGATCGTGTGCCGCGCTCGGATAGCGGCCGACCTCGACGCACGTCGGGATGACGTGAACCTTCGCGGGATCGGTCAGTGCCGTCGCCTGGTCGCGCAGGAAGTCGTTGCCGGCGATCACGATGTCGGCGGTCTGCATCATGTGCCGAAACCGGGCAAGGCGCTTTGAGCAATCGGGGCCGCGCAGGTTGAACGAGCTGTGCAGATAGATCGAATCATCGAAATCGAAGATCAGGCACGAAACACGCCGGCGCAGCAGGTTGAGCTGCCAGGCCGGAAAGAGCCGGCGCTGCACGATCAGCACATCGATGTCGCTTTGCAGACCGGGAAAGAGCTGGCAGAGGAACCACGCACTCGACCACGAACGGATATCGACGTGATGGCCGAGCGATTCGAAGTGCGCACGGAAGGCGGCGGCGCGGTAGCGGCAACAGACGTGCTCGCGGCTCTTCACCAGCGCGGTGATGCGCATTCCGTGGTCCTCCGTGACGGTTTGCCGCTTGCGGCTTAGCGTTCGCGCGGCACCATGCGAACGCTAAGCCGCAAGCGGCAGTTATCTGCGCCGATCCTTCATCGCCTTGCGAATCTCGCGGGCGGCCTCAGCCTTCTTCTTCGTCTCACGCTTGTCGTACAGCTTCTTGCCGCGCGCCACGGCGATCTCCACCTTCGCCCGGCCTTGCTTGAAGTACAGCTTGAGCGGCACCAGCGTGTAGCCTAGCTGCGACGCCTTGCCCGCGAACTTGTCGATCTCGCGGCGATGCAGCAGGAGCTTGCGCGGGCGCTTCGGCTTGTGGTTGAGCCGATTGCCCATCGAATATTCGGGGATGTCGCTGCCGATCAGCCAGAGTTCGCCGCGCTCGATCTTGGCATAGGACTCCTCGAGGCTGGCGGCATGTTCGCGCAGGCTCTTCACCTCGGTGCCAGTCAGGACGATGCCGCATTCCAGTGTATCGAAGATTTCGTACTCATGAAACGCGCGTTTATTTCGGCACACCGATTGGATGTCATCGGCCTGTTTCGCTTTTTTCGAGGCAGCCATACGGACAATTTATCACAAGCCGCCGCGAACGCAAACATCAGGTCGGTTTAGCCGCAACGCCGAAGGCGTGCGCGGGCGGCTGCGCACGCCTTCGGCGTTGCGGCTAAACGTGGTCAAGTTTCGCCATTGGCTTGACAGATACAAGATCAGGGTTATAGTCCGCCCCCTGCCGCCGATGCTCTAAACCGGGGAAGTTGCTGCCGACGAGGCAAGCACGGCAGGCTCGGCAATGATCGCGAACGCCAATCTGGGGAAACGGCGTGGCCGACAGCGATACCAAGATCGACGACCTGAAAACTTTGGTGCGGCAGTTCGTCGACGAACGCGCCTGGCAGCCGTTTCACAGTCCGAAAAATCTGGCGATGGGGATCGCTTGCGAGGCGGCCGAGCTGATGGAGTGCTTCCTCTGGCTCGATCTGCCCGCGTCGCATGAGGCTGCCCGGGATCCGGCGAAACGCTCAGCCATCGCCGATGAGATGGCGGATGTATTCTGCTACCTGCTCAACCTGAGCAACGTGATCGGCATTGACCTGAGCGAGGCGTTGCGAGCGAAGCTGATCAAGAACGCCCTGAAATATCCGGCCGAGAAGTACAAGGGGAAGTTCGAAGTTTGAGGTTGCACGAATCGTGAGAGCGACGCGGTTACTTGTGGCGATCGCGGTGACGGGGCTCGGCCTGCTGGGCGCCTTGTGGGCGGTACACGCGCAGGACGGCAAGCCGCTGTTCGCGCCGCCGGCGGTGTTGCCGAAGGACGGGTCGCAATTTCCGCATCAGACGCAGCCGTTGCGGGACAAGAAGAAGGGGGACGCGACGCTGATCGTGCCGCCGGAGGTGTACGACGAGCCGAGGCCGGTGGGTCCGGAACCGACGGAGATCAAGGGAGGGACGCTGGGGCTGGTCCAGGTAGAAGCGACGGGGCCGCTGCCGTTGCTGCCGCCGATGCCCAAGGAAGAAAAGGGGCCGAATATACTGCTGCCGCTGCCGGCGATGGAGGTGCAGCCGTTGCCCGACCCCTTGCCGTTGCCGATGCCGATCTTGGAGCCGACGAAGGCGTTGATTGTCGAGCCGGCGGTGAAGGAAGTGCCGGTGAAGAAAGCGCCGGTCCCGGAGGTCGTGCTGCCCGCGCCGCTGGTGATCCCGATGCCCAAGCCGCTCGCGCCGGCGCCGCTAACTTCTGCGCCGCCGATTGTACAGAAGCCGCGCGCGTTTGTGCGCATCGAATCGGTGGATCGAAGTGCGCCGCCGTTGACGCTGCAGCCGGGGCCGATCGTGGCGCCGCCGTCAAGCCTGGATCCCGGTGACGGCGCGATCGCCAGCGTGCAGACGCCGGTCGTCACGGTTCGGAAGCTTGGGCCAGCCAGTTATCGCGCGGGGGAAACCGTCAGCTACACGCTGGTCGTGCGCAATCACGGCGCGGCGCCGGCCCAGCAGATCCGGATCGAGGACGAGATTCCCGCCAACGCGAAACCCGCGCCGCTTGAACCTGTCGGTCTGTTCCAGGGCAACAAGGCAGTTTGGGTGCTATCCGACCTGGCCGCCGGAACCGAGCGAATCCTCAAATTCACCGTGCATGCCGGCGCCGATGGACAATCACCCGGCAATACCACCGTCCATGTCAGCTCGGCCAACGCCGTCACGACGACCGTTCTGCGGCCGCGCAACGACGGCGCCGTCCCCACCGTGCAGCTGGTCGGCCCCGCCTCGGTGTCGGTCGGCAAGCCGGCGGTGTTCGAGATTCGCGTCGCCAACTCTTCCGCGCAGCCAATGACCACCACCGCGTTGTACGGCTGGCTGCCCGACGGACTCAGCCATCCGGAAGGAGCGGAGATCAAGGGCGAGGTCGAGACGACCATCGCGCCCGGTGAAACCAAGACGCTTAAGATGCCGACGACCGCCGTGAAGCAAGGGCGCTATGCCGTGCGCGTCAAGGTGGCGACGAGCACCGGCGAGGCGTCGGCCACGACGGAGATCGAGATCACGGGCGAGTCGCTGCACCTGCATCAAGCGCCGACGCTGCGCTTGTTCCCGGGCCGCGACGGCGACATGCGCATCGAAGTCACGAACCATACGAACAAGCCGATGCGCAACGTGCAGATCGCCGATCGCCTGCCGGACGGCCTCGACTTCGTGGACGCCAGCAGCCGGGGGTTGTATCAAGCGAATAGCCGGGTGGTTTACTGGTTGATCGACGAGCTGCCGGCGGGCAAGGCCCAGACGCTGGTCGTCCGGGTCCATTGCAGCAAGGCCGGCGACCATGCGAATGTCGTGTTCGCCAAGGCCGATGGTGTGGCGGAATTGCATTCGACCGGCGTCGTGAAAGCGGAAGGCGTTGCCGACCTGACGCTGCGCGTGGTCGAGCGCGACAACCCGCTTGAACTCGGCAAGCAGACCGTTTATGAAATCACGGTACACAGCACGGGCCACGCGGCGGCGACGCAGGTGCAGCTGAAGGTGGACTTCCCGAAAGGGATCGTGCCGACGAAGGCGGAAGGGGACGCACGCTTCGCGCTGGATCGCCAGGGCGTGGTGTTCGAACCGGTCGCCTCGCTGGGTCCGCAAGGGCAGGCGACGTTCCGCGTGTCGGCTTTGGCCCAAGGGGTCGGCGACCAGCGCGTGCGCTTCTCGGTCGTCAGCGAACAGGTGCGCGTGCCGGTGCTGCGCGAGATCAGCGTGAAGGTATATCCGTGATAAAACGGGCCTCGCAAAGCGGTGTTGCTTCGTTGCCATCACTCGTTATAAGGGGCTCTCCTTCGATGAAATTACCCGCGCGACCGGACGCCGATCCTGTTCCCGCAGCGCCCGCTTCGACAGACTGTGCGCGGATGAAGAGCTGTTGACGGAAGTAAAAAGTAGATTTTTTGAAATTTTTTCTTTGCCTCGTCGTGGAAAAGTCGGTAAGGTTTGCCTGGATTGACAGCCGCCGACCGACTTTTTGATGGACTGGACAGCCTGGAAGGCTGGCAAAAGGGGAAGGGAATCCCCCCTCTTTTCAAATCCTTCCCGACTCCCTGGCCGCGACGATTGGTTTGCCGCTTGCGGCTTAGCGTTCGCATAGTGCCACGCGAACGCTAAGCCGCAAGCGGCAGACACGATGGTGTTGGCCTTGAGCCGATCGGACGGCATTGTTAAGATTCGGCTCAGATGCTCGGAAATCGTCGATTTTCGACCTGCCGACCCTGCGAACTACGGTACGGAGAATCGGAAGAGGACTACGCGGACGCACGGCGCACCCAAGGAGGGGCTTCGCGCACCGCGGCGAGGGGAGGTGTGCTGATGAACGCGGGTCGAACCGAAAAAGAAAAAGAACAAGCACGGGTTCATATTCGCTGGATGATTCGCCGCGACATGCCCGAAGTTCTCCAGGCCGAGCAGCTGAGCTTCGAATATGCCTGGACCGAAGAAGACTTCCTTCGCTGCCTGCGGCAACGCAACTGCATCGGCATGGTGGCCGAGCACGGCGAGAAGGTTGTGGGCTTCATGATTTATGAGCTTCACAAGAACAAGCTGCACATCTTGAACTTTGCGGTTCACCCGGCCTGGCGGCGCGCGGGCGTCGGGGCGCAGATGGTGGCGAAGCTGATCACTATCCGCGCAGTTGTTCTTCCATCGTCAGGAGTTCAAGGCCGTCCGCGTTTTGCGGGCCTTTTACGAAGACAGCGGCGAGGACGCGTTCCTCATGGAGTACCGCTTCGGCGACGAAGTCGGCGACGAAATGGAAGAGACTGTCAATCGCATCGCCCAGTACGAAGAGAACTGACCGTGCCAACCAGGCACGGGTTGGACCCCGATCCGAGCCTGAGCGCCCGCGCAGGGCCGCATTTGCCCCGCGCGGGCGCTCAGGCTCGGATCGCGTCTGGGCCAGCCCATTTCGACCCGCCGGCCGCGACGATCGACTCGAAAAAAATAAACACAAAAACTGTCTTTTCGCTCTTGTTATCCGCACACCATTTCCTCATAATCTCTTAATAGGTCGCATTCCCTCCCGATTTCGTGGCGGCCAGGCAGGACGCTGGGCGAATGGCTCAAGTGTCCGGCCAAATAATTTTTATCCATTTTTTCAATGAGGGTCTCATGTTTCACCGCAACAAACGTCCTGGTTTCACCCTGATCGAACTGCTGGTGGTGATCGCGATCATCGCGATTCTCATCGCGCTGCTGATCCCCGCCGTGCAGAAAGTGCGAACGGCCGCGGCGGTCACGCAGTGCAAGAACAACCTGAAGCAAATCTGTCTGGCGGCCCATAACCACAACGACCAGTACAAGCGCCTGCCCGCGGGTCGTAATACCGCCAACTACATGGGACCGCTCCCCGCGATGCTGCCCTTCATCGACCAGGGCGCCCTCGCCACGCAGCTGCAAAATGCCGGCATCCAGACCTCGCCTCCGGGCACCGGCGGCGCCTGGTGGGGCAACGGCACGGCGGTCAACGTCGCCAACAGCGTTTTCCCCGTCTTCCTTTGCCCGCTCGATTCCACCATCGCCTCGCGCCCCTACCGCTTCGTCTACACCTATACCTCCGGCACCACGCTTTACGGCGGCATCGTCGGCTCCCAGTACGGCGCCTCCAACTACATCGCCAGCGGCGGCGGGTTCGGCAAGTCCACCGATCCCTTCTGGGGACAGTGGTACGGCCCCTTCTATGACGATTCCCGCGAGGCCCTCCACAGGATCCCCGACGGTCCCTCCAACACCTTCCTCTTCGGCGAATGGCTCGGCGACGCCAAGGCTTCGAACGGCGGCATCAACTACGCTCCCAGCTGGATGGGCGCCAATTACATGGTCGGCGCCTGGGGCCTGTTCCAGGGTGGCCAATGGTACACCTTCAACAGCAACCATCCCGGGGACGACGTCCTCTTCGGTTTCGGCGACGGATCCGTCCGTTCGCTGCGCCGCTTCTCCGGCGCCTCAACCGACTGGTACTCCTCCAACTGGTATTCCTACATGAATAGCGCCGGGGCAGCAGAAAACGGCGGCGCCGACCTCACCGCTATCTCGTTCTGATCACCTGACCGAGCCGCTTGTTGCCTGGGGTCCTGCGACCCTCGCTGCAAGCGGCTTGACCTTTTTTACCACCGGGAATCACGCATGAAAAGACTTTTCGTCATGTTGGCCGTCGCCTCCGCCTTGATCGGCACGATCGTAGGATGCACTCCGAGCGTCGATACGAAGCCTGGCACGGGGGGCGTCATGAAGACCAGCGACGTCCAGAAGCTGGACACACCGCCCGCGCCGCCACCGCCGCCCAAGAAGTAAACGACTCTTCGTCACCTATTCCGTCTCGCTTACCCAGGCTTCACAACCTGGGTTTTTTGTTGCGCTTGCCCCGGCCTCGCTGCGTCCAGCGATTCTGGCTTTTCTTTTTCCGTTCCTTGCTCTATACCGGCCGCTGCTCGAAAGATTTCTTCGCACAGCGTGGTGACGTCATGACTGTCAACGCCGGCCCGACGCAAAATGAGACTCCCGCCGCCCGCCCCTGGCAGCGCGTTCGCCCGCCCGCCAGCAGCGATGCGCGCACGCCGTTCTCGTTCTGGCTGACCGTGCTGGGCCTGGCCTGCGTGGCGCTCTTGACGATGACATGGGGCGCGTCGGCCGTGCTGAGCCAGAAAGGCGGCGAAAAACTCTTGCGGATCGGGCTGCAACTCCCTAAGCTCAAGAATAGTCACACAGAACGGAAAGCAGACGCTTTCCGCATGTCGGAGCCGGAACCCAGCGAATTGGCTCATCCGAAGGACCGGAAGACATCGGCCGCCGCGCCGAAGGTGATCGAGCAGGCACCGACGGAGCCGCCCCTGGCGACGCCGTTCGGGCCGCATCTGATCCCTTCCTTTGAATTGGCGCCGCCGCCGGTCGAGGCATGTACGGATCCCGTCGTGTATTTGCATCCGTGTCCATCGCACCGTGGAGACACCCCCATGATTCGCAACTGGAAGACCATGACGATGTTCTCGCTTCTGTCGGCCGCCGCGGTCGTGCTCGTCCCGCCGCCGGCCGTGGTCATCGCCAATGACAAGAAAGATCCCCCCGTTGAGGTCAAGGGCATCGACGAGCTGATCAAGTCGATCGACGCGCTCAGCAAGCGGATCGAGGCCCTCGAAAAGAAGAAGGCCCCGACCGTCGATCAGGATGCACTGACCGACCTGATTCGCACCGAGCTGCGCAGCGAAATCAAGAAGCTCGAGAACGGCGCCCTCAAGGAATTGACCTCCAAGCTCGAAGAGGCCAGGTTGCGCCACAAGCTCGATTCGGAAAGCTACCAGAAGCAAATCGACAAACTTACCGGCGACATCGCCAGCTTGCAGAAAAAACTCGCCGATGGTCCGTCCACGCCGCAGTTCGACAAGGGCTTCATCGAGGAAACCCGCAGCGACCTCAAGTCGATCAAGGACGCGCTCGCCAAGATCGGTCCGACCGAGACGCGCAAGATGATGGCCGCCCCGATCAACGGCGGCGCCAAGCTCGGCCGCGTCATGATCGTCAACCTGTACCACGACGATCTGCTGTTCCTCATCAACGGCAAGGACTTCGTGATCCCGGCCGGCCGTTCGCGGTTGCTGGAAGAAATCCCCGTCGGCACGGTGCAGTACCGCGTCCACTCGGCGCGCTGGGGCAAGCTGGTCGACCAGAGCACGACCCTCGCTGCCGGCGAAACCTTCACGCTGACCGCGGCGCCGCAACGCTAACCTTTTGCCGCTTGCGGCTTAGCGCTCGCCAAGCGCCGTGCGAACGCCAAGCCGCAAGCGGCGACCTTTCCTTCGACCCCCACCCACCATGATCGTGACCATCGACGGCCCCGCCGGCGCAGGAAAAAGCAGCGCCGCTCGCATGCTGGCGCAACGCCTCGGGTTCGACTTCCTCGACACCGGCGCCATGTACCGCGCCGTCACCCTGGCGGCCTTGCGAGCGAACTGCGATCTCGCCGATCAGAACGCCCTCGCCGGGCTCCTCGAAACCATTCACCTCGACATGCCGCCGGGCCGCGTGATGCTCAACGGCGAGAACATCGCCGACGCCATCCGCACTCCCGCCGTCACCGCCGCCTCCGGGCCGATCGCCAGCAGTCCCGTCGTCCGCACCCGGCTCGTCGACTGGCAGCGCAAGATCGCCGACGGCCGCGATTTCGTCTGCGAGGGCCGCGATCAGGGCACCATCGTCTTTCCGCATGCGCTGTGCAAGTTCTTCCTGGTCGCCGATCCACTCGAGCGTGCCCGCCGCCGGCATCGCGAATTGACGCAGCGCGGCGACGCGATCACGCTCGAAGAAATCGTGAAGTCGCAGGAGGAACGCGACGCGCGGGATGCCGCGCGTGACATCGCCCCGATGGTGCCGGCCCCGGACGCCATTCAGCTCGACAGCACGCAGTTGACGCTCGATGAGGTGGTCGCCCGCATGGAGCAGGAAGTGCGCGCGCGTCAGCCGAACCGAGCACCTCCGCTGCCGCCGGTGGCACCGATATCGCCGGGCGATCCGCTTGCCCGCATGGACACGGCGTGGTTCAAGGCGTGGCACGAGTGTCTGTATTTGCCCTATCACCTGCTCTTCACGCTCGCCTTCAGCATTCGCAAGCAAGGGATGCGCAACATGCCGTGGACCGGGCCGGCGCTCCTCATCTCGAATCATCAGAGCTATCTCGATCCGCTCATCGTCGGCCTGGTCGCCCGTCGTCCGCTCGTTTACCTTGCCCGTCGGACGCTGTTTCGCAATCCGTATTTCGGCTGGATGATCCGGAGCATGAACGCGGTGCCGATCGATCAGGAAGGCATTGGCCTGGATGGGATCCGCACGATCCTGGTGCAGTTGCAGCGCGGCCGGCCGGTGCTGGTGTTCCCGGAAGGCCGCCGCACCGACGACGGCGCGATGCTTCCGCTCAAGCCTGGCGTTCATCTGCTGATCAAACGGACGCAGGCGCCGATCGTGCCGGTCGGTATTGCCGGGGCCTACGGCGCCTGGCCGATCTGGCGCAAGTACCCCTGGCCCGCGCCGCTGTTCCTGCCCGCCGGCCCCGGCACGATTTCGGTCTCGCTCGGCAAGCCGCTGGACGCCAGCCGCTACGCCGCGATGCCGCGCGAGGAGGCGTTGCAGGAACTCTTCGACAAGATTCACACGGAGCAGCAGCGCGCGGAAAATATTCGCCGGAAATAACTGCCATGAGCCACACCATCCTCTCCATCCTCGCCCATCCCGATGACGCCGAGTTCCTCTGCGCCGGCACGCTGATCCGCCTGGCGCGCGAACACGGCTGTGCCATCCACATCGCCTCGATGACGGCCGGCGATTGCGGGTCCGTCGAACACGACGCCGCAGCGATTTCCCGCATCCGCCGCGGCGAGGGAGCGACGGCAGCGGCCCTGATCGGCGCCACCTATCACTGCATGGAAGAAAAAGATCTGCTCGTCTTCTACAACGAACGCGCGTTGGAAAAAGTAACGCGCCTGCTGCGTCTGGTGCAGCCGACGATCGTGTTGACTCACAGCCCGGCCGATTACATGCTCGATCACGAGATGACCAGCACGATCGTCCGGGCCGCCGCGTTTGCCGGGCCGATCCCGAATTTCATGGCGGATCGTCAGCTCGGCCCAAAGTTGCCGCACATCCCGCATCTGTACTATTGCGACCCGATCGAAGGCAAGGACGCGCTGGGCCGCGACGTGCAACCAGCGTTTCACATCGATATCAGCAGCGTGATCGATGCGAAGGCCGACATGCTCGCCGCCCACGCCAGCCAGCGCGACTGGCTGCTCAAGCACCACGGCATGGACCACTACCTCCAGGCCATGCGCGACCTCGGCGCGAAACGCGGCAAGGAGTGCGGGGTCGCCTTCGCCGAAGGTTTCCGTCAGCATCTGGGCCACAGTTATCCGCAGGACAATGTCCTCGCCCGGATCCTGGACACGGCTCGAATTTCCCCATGAGCGCAGATTAGCGCTGATTAGTGTTCCAATCGCGGGAAGCGGCATGCACTGGCGCATACTACCGTTGATGATGGTGTTCGTGGCGCTGGCCCATTTCAACCGCATCAGCATCACCGTCGCCGGCGCCGAAAAGATCATTCCCTCCGGCTTGATCTCGAAGACGGAGATGGGCTTCGTCTACTCGGCATTTCTCATCGTGTACACGCTGGCCATGTTGCCCGGCGGCTGGGTCCTCGACCGCTTCGGCCCGCGCATCGCCTGGATGATCGTCGTGTTCGGTTCGGCGTTCTTCGTCAGCGTCAGCGGACTCGCGGGTTTGTTGCTCGCCGACGCTTCCGTTCTGTTCGTCGCCCTCTTGATCATCCGCGGTTCGTTCGGGCTGATTTGCTCGCCCCTGCACCCCACCGCCGCGCGCCTGGTCGCCAACTGGACGCCGCCGGCCGCGACCGATCTCGTCAACGGGCTCATCAATGCCGCGGCCCTGGTCGGCATTTCGTTCACCTACGTTCTCTTCGGCATGCTCATCGACCACTTCGCCTGGCCCGGCGCGTTCCTGATCATGGGCGGATTCACATTCGTCGTTGCCCTGGCTTGGTTCGGTTTCGGCGCCGATCGGCCGGCCCACGTGGGGCACGATTCCGATCGTGCCATGGACACCGCCACGATCGGAATCGTACCCCACCCATCGGCGGCGAACGAGCCCACGCCAGGTTTTGGCCTGGTGATCGGCAACGTCAGCCTGCTGTTTCTCACGCTCAGTTATGGCCTGCTAGGTTATTTCCAGTACCTCTTCTTCTACTGGTCCGAATACTACTTCGAGAATCAGATGGGGCTGTCGACGGAGAAGAGCCGCTGGTCGTCCACGCTGCTGACGCTGGCGATGGCGGTCGGGATGTTCGCGGGGGGCTGGCTGTCGGATCGGGTGCGGCGTCGCTTCCCGGGCCGCTGGGGCACGATCGCCATCCCGATGCTCGCGCTTGTCTTGGCAGGCGCGGCGACGTGTGTGAGCCTGGGCGACCTGCCTGCCGTCGGCGTCGTCGCCGGCCTGGCCGTCGCCATGGCCGCCGCCGGCATCTGCGAAGGATCCTACTGGACAACCGCCGTTCGCCTCGGGCAGAACCTCGGCGGCACGGCGGCGGCCGTCATGAACACCGCAGGCAACGGCATCGGCCTGCTCGCACCCCTGCTCACCCCCTGGATCAGCGACCGCTTCGGTTGGCAAGCCAGCCTCGGCCTCGCCGTCTTCGTCTGCTGGGCCGCCGCCCTCGCCTGGCTCGGCGTCCGGTTGGATCAGCAAGCCCAGCGGTGAGGTACTCCGAACCCTGGGATTCGGAGTACCTCATCCCAGGGCTTCCGGATATAGTTATCCCCAGCAATCCCGATCATCCTCCGGAGGCTGTACGTCATGTTTCGCTGGCTCATCGTTCTCGTTGTCGCGCTGCTCGTTACCGTCCCTGCCGACGCTCAGAAGAAGAAACCGAAACCCGTCGATGACGCGATCCACGATCCCGCCGTCGCCGTCAAGAACCTTGACGTGCATCCGGAGCTGCAAGCGACGCTCTTCGTCTCGGAGCCAAAGATCACCAATCCGACCAACCTCGACATCGACCATCGCGGCCGCGTCTGGCTGTGCGATGTCAAGAACTATCGCTCCTATGCTAATAGCCGGCCCGCGGGCGATCGCATCCTCATCCTCGAGGACACCAAGGGGACCGGCGTCGCCGACAAGGTGATGGGCAACAAGGTCATCGTCTCCTGTTCGCCCAACGTCCTCGTCTTCACCTTCGATGAAAACGACAAGGTCACGAAGAAGGAAGTCCTCTTCACCAAGACCGGCATCGCCCAGCACGATCACTCCGCTCACTCCTTCGTCTTCGGGCCTGACGGCCGGCTCTACTGGAACTTCGGCAACACCGGCGGCGCCGTTCACGACAAGAACGGCAAGCCCGTCATCGATCTCGCCGGCCACGTCGTCAAGGACGGCGGCAACCCCTATCGCGGCGGCATGGTCTTTCGCTGCGAGATGGACGGGTCCAACTTCGAGGTCCTCGGCCATAACTTCCGCAACAACTACGAGGTCGCCGTCGATTCCTTCGGCACCCTTTGGCAGTCCGACAACGACGACGACGGCAACCGCGGCGTCCGCATCAACTACGTCATGGAGTATGGCAACTACGGCTATCTCGAAGAGTTCACCGGCGCCGGCTGGCAGAAGCCGCGCACCAACATGGAGAAAGAAATCCCGCTGCGCCATTGGCACCTGAACGATCCCGGTGTCGTGCCCAATCTCTTGCAAACGTATCAAGGTTCGCCGACCGGCATCTGCGTCTACGAGGGGACGCTGTTGCCGAAGGTATTTCACAATCAGATGATCCATTGCGATGCGGGGCCGAGCATTGTCAGGGCGTACCCGGTGGTGCCGGACGGGGCGGGCTACAAGGTCACGAAGACGGTCGATATCCTCGACGGCTCGAAGAAGAACAACTGGTTCCGGCCGGCCGATGTATGCGTCGCACCGGACGGCTCGATCTTCGTCACCGACTGGTACGACCCCGGCGTCGGCGGCCATGCCCAGCGCGATCTGGACCGCGGCCGCGTCTTCCGGGTGGCGCCGCCGGGCGTCAAGTACACGGTGCCGAAGGTGAAGTTCGAAACGATCGATGACAACATCGAGGCGCTCAAGAGCCCGAACCTGGCGACGCGCTACATCGCATGGAGGAATTTGCACAATGAAGGCGCGAAGGCGGAGGCGGCGCTGTTGAAGCTGTACGATTCGAAGGTGCCGCACGAGCGGGCGCGGGCGCTGTGGTTGCTGGGACGTATCGAGGGCAAGGGGCAGCACTACGTCGAGCTGGCGATCAAGGACAAGGATCCAAACATCCGCATCACGGCGCTCCGTTTGGCCCGCCAGCTACGACTCAACTTGATTCCGATTGTGAACAGCAGCCTCGTTGATGCCAACCAGGGCTTCTATCCGGCGGTCCTGCGCGAGTGTGCGATTGCCCTGCGCCATTCCAAGAATCCGGACGCCGCCAGAGCCTGGGGACGCTTGGCCCGCCTTCACAACGGCAAGGATCGCTGGTATCTTGAAGCGCTTGGCATCGCCGCCGATGGGAATTGGGACCGATTCCTGGAGTCGTTCATCGAGGTGCGCCCCTGGATCTGGGACGAACAGCGAGACCGCGACATGGTTTGGCGATCTCGCGCCGCCAAGACTCCAGCCTATCTGGCCGAGTTGATTTCGTCCGTGGAAACTTCCAGGGACGAGTTGCCGCGCATGTTGCGGGCTTTCGATTTCCAGAAAGACAGCGACATCAAAACCGAAGCCCTCGTCAAGCTCGCGTTCGGCAGCTACTCCGATAAAGATCGGGCCAAGTTCATCACCAGCGAAGCGATCAGCCGGCTCAAGAACTTCGATGTCGCCAAGAACCCCAAGCACGCGGCAGCCCTCGACAAGGTGCTCGACGGCGCCAGGGGGACGACCTCGTTCGTCGAGATGGTCGGCAAGTTCAACGTCGCGAAACGCTATCCCGAATTACTGGCGATCGCCCAGAAGCAGCCGACCGAGCAGATCGGCGTCGATGCGATCCGCACGCTGTTCGACAAGGACCAGGGCAAGCTGATCCGGGCCGGCCTCGAGTCGAGCGACAAGAGCATTGCCGCCAGCACCGCCCAGGCCATCGCCGGCGCCGGGCACGACAAGGCCAACGCCCTGTTGTTGCCGATCGTCACCAACGAGAAGCTCGACCTGGAGTTGCGTCGGCAAGCAACGCGCGCCTTGGGCCGAAATCAAACGGGAGCGAAAGAGCTGATTCGGCTCGTCGAAAAGCGTGAGCTATCCAAGGAGTTGTACGCCGCCGCCGACAGTATCCTCAATCTCTCGACCTCGAAGGACATCCGCGAGCAGGCGCTGCGGTTGTTCCCGCCGCCGACGACCAAGGACAAGAAGCCGTTGCCCGCGATCAGCGATCTCGTCAAGCAAAAGTGCAACGTCGCCAACGGCGCGAGCGTATTCGCCAAGGCCGGCACCTGCGCCAAGTGCCATCAGGTCAACGGCGACGGCAAGAACGTCGGGCCCGACCTGTCGGAGATCGGCAAGAAGCTGGCTCGCGAAGCGATCTTCGAATCGATCCTCTATCCCAGCGCCAGCATCGCGCACAACTTCGAGACGTATGTCGTCGAGACCAAGAAGGGGACGACGGCCAGCGGCTTGCTCGTCAGTCAGACCAAGGAAGAGGTGACGATCAAGGACGCCGAGTCGATCGTGCGCACTTTCAAGACGGCGGACATCGAATCGTTCACGAAGTCGCCGACCTCACTGATGCCGGCGGACTTGCACCATCTGATCACGACGCAGGAACTGGTGGATGTCGTGGAGTATATGCTGACGCTGCGGGAGGCACGGAAGAAATAACCGGTTTACGTTTAGCGCTCGCAAAGCCATGCGAGCGCTAAACGTAAACGTCAACCGCCATGAATCAGCTCCGCGAACGCCTGTTCCGCGCCCGATTTCAGCCACGCGCGCCACCACTTCTCGAACTTATGCCGTTGCTGGGGCAGCCGCCGTTCGTGAAAGTGCAAGAGCGTCTCGATCCCATCCTGATAGTGCGGCCATTGCCTGGGCTGCGTTCGCATCAGGCGGTCGCGCAACGCGCTCAGACGCTGGCAGGCGGTGTAGCTGTCATTCGCCAGGCCGAGGATGTCCTGCATCTCGACGACGGCGGGATAATATTGCTGGCGAAACTCGGACGCGAAACAGCTTTCGAAAACCTCCATGGCATAGCGCAGATGCTTGCCGAGGATGCGAACGCGGTGCAAGGCCTCGTAATCCTTGAGATCGGCGCGGGCCGCGGATTCGAGTTCACTCAAGAGTTGCGTCAACATGGGAATGGCCAGCTCGCTCAGACGCTGCTCGGATTGGGCGTCTTCGAGGGCTTCGCTGATTTGCTCGATGCGGCGATCGAGCTTGTTGGCGTTTTCGTCATGAGCGTGACGCAGATGGTCCTGTGCGAGCACGCGCTGGCCGTGCGCGAATCCCAGGAGGAAGTCGAGCCCGCGCCGCTGCTTGGCGGTGGCTCGCCTCAGACGAGTACGCAGCATTTCCAGGAAGACGTCCCAGTCGCGTGCCTCACCGGCCGAGCGGCGAATCGCGCGCAGCGTCGCCCGCGTCTTCTTGTGCAGTCCGCCCGGCAAGCAATCGGCGAACAGACGCAGCGCCGCCGCCGCCCGGCGCGTGCCGACACGCAATTGATGCACATGTTCGATATCATCGTCGGCATGCAGGGCGGCGCTGGGCAGGCGATCGCGCACCACGCCCAGCCGCACCGACAGCGTCAACTGCGCCGCCTCGGTTGCGGGCATGTCGCCGTGCAGGCCGTCGATCCATTTTTCATCCGCCATGAGGAAAGACTAGGAAAACATGCCGAGAGGATCGATGAAGAATCGATGAAGGACGTTCCTTCGCTAACCCGTCAGGCACTGACGAGCGATTCCAGGGCGACGGCAAGGCGTTCGATCTCGTCCTCGGTGTTGTAGAAGTGTGTCGACACGCGCACCAGCAAACCTTCGGGCCGGTCGACGATCGGGACCTCGATGCGATGCCGCTCCCAAAGAGTCTTGCGCCACTGCGGCGCATCCACGTTCGCCGGCAGACGGTACGCGGTCAGAAAGCCGTGCATTAGCGGATGCGTCGGCGTCGCCAAGGTGAGGACGGCAATGCAGGCGAACCGTTGTTGCACGAGCTTCACGAGGCGCTCGTTGTGATCACGGATGATTTCGAAGCCCAGGCCGCGCTGGAAGTCGATCGCGGCCGGGGCGGCCAGCCAGGGGCAGATGTCGCGCGTGCCTTCGAACTCGTAGCAGCGGATGCGCGGCGTGGAGCCGGCCTCGTCGCGCTGATCGAGGTGCGCACGATCGGGCCGCCAGCCCCAGCTCACCTGCAGCGGTTGCAGGCGGTCCTCGCTGCCTTTGCCGAGGTAAAGGAAGCCGGCGCCGGTCGGAGCAAGCAGCCACTTGTGGCAGTTGGCGCCGTAGAAATCGGCGGCGATATCCTCGAGATCGAGCGGCACCATCGCGGGAGCATGGGCGCCATCGACGACCGAGAGGATGCCGCGCCGCCGTGCTTCGGCGCACAGCTCTTTTGCCGGCAGCACCAGGCCGGTCGGCGAGAGCACGTGACTGAAGAAGAATAGCCGCGTCCGCGCAGTCATCGCTTTGCAAGCCGCTTCGACGATCTCGCCGGGCTCGCGGGCCAGGATCGGCAGCGGGAATGTTCGCACTGTCAAACCCAGACGCTGGGCGGCGCGCTCCCAGCACCAGTGCATCGCGCCGTATTCGTGGTCGGTCAGCAGGATTTCGCCGGGCGACGCGGGCATCAGGCTCGCGGCGATCATGTTGATCGACGTCGTCACGTTGGCCGTGAAGATCAGGCGGTGCGGATCGGCGTGCAGAAGATCGGCGAGGCGTTCGCGGGCATGCCAGAGGTGGCCGGGCATCTCGCGCAGCAGGAAATCCATCGGCTCTTCCGCGAGCCGGCGGCGCAGTTGCGTGACCCGCTCGAAAACGACGCGAGGCAGCGGCCCAAACGAGCCAGTGTTCAGGTTGACGACGTTCGCATCGAGCAGCATGGCCGCGCGGGCCTGAGCGTGATCCCAGCCGTTGGCGAAGCGCGTGTTCAAAGAATGCTCCGGCAAGCCCGCAGGTGAGGTACTCCGAACCTGCGGGGTCACCCCGCAGGTTCGGAGTACCTCACCTGCGGGCTTGGT
>JACQFG010000147.1 GCA_016200155.1 Planctomycetota bacterium
GGTGAGGTACTCCGAACCCCAGGGTTCGGAGTACCTCAACCCAGGGCTTCCCGGCTGTGCTCGCAAATTGACAAGCGCCCGCAATCTGGTAACCTATCCATTCCAGCGTGACGGAACGCCAATCCCTGGCATGCGGCCTTTCCCCCGGAACGATTTCATGTTGATCACCTGTGACGGCTGCAGCAGCAAGATTCGCGTGCCCGACACCGCGGCAGGCAAACGCATCAAGTGCCCCAAGTGCGCGACTGTGATTCGCGTGCCGAGCCCCGACGATGCGCCTCCGCCGGAAGAGACGCCCGCGGCCAAGAAGGAAGCGCCGACGCACGACGCACCGGCGGAACCGACGCCCGCGGAAGGCATCTCGACCAAGCGCACCGCGGCGGCCGAACGGACCACCGATGAGTCCGATGAGGCGCCCGTCCGCAAACGCCGCAACCGCGACGAGGACCAGGAAGAAGAGCGTTCGAGCAAACGTCTGCGCGATCAGGATGACGACGACGAGGACGAGGAACGGCCGAGCCGGCGCGGCCGAGACGATGACGAGGACGAGGACGAGCGTTCCAGCCGGCGCGATCGGGACGATGACGATGACGACCGAGATGACCGGCGCGGTCGCGACGACGACATCGACGTGCGCAAGAAAAAAAAGCAGGCCGAGGAGTCCATCGGGCTTTCGGTCACCTCGCTGGTCCTGGGCATCGTCAGCTTGGTGCTGTTTGTCGGCGCCGGCGCGGGCGCCACGTGTCTGGTCTGCTGTTGCGGCGGATTGGGAGGGTTCGGCTCGATCGTGCCGTTGATCACGGCGATTATCGCAGTCGTCCTCGGATACATGGGCATGGACAAAGGCGGGCGCGGCATGGCTATCGCCGGCATGGTCATGGGCGGGGTCACCGTAATCTTGTCGCTGATCCTGCTCGCGTTTGCCGTTCTCCACGTGATCTTCGGCGTCGCGCTCATGGGAGCGGCGGCGGTGAATCCGGGGGGCTGACGGATCGAATCTGTTTCCACACCGAACGCATGAGGTTCTGAGTGAAATTTCTGATTCACGGCGATCCTCGCGCTAACAAGCCTTGGCGGAAACGAGCCGTTCCATGCTGTTGACATGCACTCGCTGCAACACCACGATGCGCGTCCCCGACGGGGCGGCCGGCCAGCAGGTGAAATGCCCGACGTGCGCGGCGGTCATCGATGTCCCCGGCATCGCGCCGCCGGACCCGACCGCGATCACGTCCCCGCTGCCTCAGCCTGCGTCGTCGCCGCCGCGGTCGGCCCCACGCGGCGAGCGCGATCCCTTCGATCCCGAACCGCGCTCGGGCCGCAGCGACTACCACGACGCCGACTGGGACGACGACGACGATCTCGACATCCGACGGGGCGGCCCCCTGCGCCGCTCCACCAGCGGACTGGCCTCCACCTCCCTGGCCCTGGGCATCGTCTCGCTCACGCTCAGCACCATCGGCTGCCTCTGCTGCGGCCTCTTCGGCGCTTCCTTTGCCCTCATCGCCGGCATTCTCGCGGTCGTCCTCGGCTACCTCGGCAAGACCCCCGGCAACGAAGGCCTCGCCTCCGCCGGCATCATCTGCGGCGCCGTCGGCGCCGCCTGCGCCATCCTCGGCATCATCGCCGCCATCTTCTGGCTCAGCGCCATCGGCTTCATGGGGTAAATACAAGCAACGAGCCCGCAGCGCGACTCTTGAAGCAGCGCACACTTGGGCTTCGGGCTCAATGTCATTCCTTCAAGTCCTTCATCTTCACCAAAAACTCCAGGACGTTGAGCCCCATCTGCAAGCGCAGGGTCAGGCTCGCGCCGCCGTCGAGGGTCAAGCGCAGCCGGCCGGTGCTGCCTGAGGGAAATTGGCGGGTTGCCAGGTCCTTCTGGTTTTCGGTTCGCGCCAGCAACGGCGCCAGGCGGGCGACGTCGACCGTGAACGCCAACGGCGAACTGGCGGCATTTTGCGTCTTGCCGATGGCCGATTCGAGGGCGGGGAGCGTTTCGGATTCCTTGCCCAGGCCGAGGAACATCGCGTCGTTGCGGAAGGCGAGATAGAGGTAGCGTTCCGGGCCAACGATGCCGTCGAGGAACTTGTCGATGGCGACGTCCTTGGGCAGCTCGAAGCGATGGATCATGACGGCGCCGACGCTTTTGAGAGGCACCTTGACCTTGTCGCGCTGATCCTTGGGAATGTTCTCCCGGGCATTGGTCAGCAGGTCGAACACCGTCTTGCCGAGCTTGGCGCCGTCCTTCAACTTCAAGGCGCCCAGAAGTGCATAGCGCTCCTGCTTGGGCCCGACGGCGGCGACCACCATCTGAAACTCGCCCGCTTCGGCAGTCGGCATCAGGGAGTCAAACAGCGATTTCGCCTGCGCTTTTTTCACGTCGTCCTGGATGCCCTTGAGGGCGCCGTCGCGGGCTTCGCGCACCACCTTGATGAACGCCTGGCTGAGCGCGTCGGGCAGAACGATATGCGTTCCGCCGAGAAATGCGGTGTCGCGATCGACGATGCTGCCGAGCGGGCTCTTCAGGTCGCCCAGGTTCTTGAATGTTTTCGCCAGGCCGCTGCCGGGGCGCGCCTTGATGTCGAGGCTGACGGCCAGCTCGTTGGTCTTGTCGCTGACGTCGAGATCGAAGCGGATTTCGGCCGCGTCCTTGACGATGCTCGCAGCAAACTGCTTGAGATCGTGCAGGGCGGCCAGGCGAAACTCGTTCTGCGTTTTCGTCTCGCCCGGCTGGGCGATCTTCTCGGCCGCGTCGATCGCATCGATGATCGGCTTGAGGAGCAGCTCATCCTTGACGCCGAGCGGGATCTGGTCGACGCGGGCCAGGACCACGAGTTGTGGGCGAAACGGAAATAGAGATCGACGTTCTTGTCGAGCTTGTGGGTGTAGATGCCGTCCTTGTCCTTGACGTAGGCGACGCCGGCGTTGTCGAGCAGCTTGAGGAACGCCTTTTCGTCGGCGATGGGAACGAGGATGGCGCCGTTGGTGTCGTCGAAGGACTTGCCGAAGCGGACGTAGATGCCGAAGGGGCGGGCGGGGTCGGCGCCTTCGAGTCCCTTGGCGCCAATCTTGCTTTTGATGAGGGCCTCGATCTTGTGGGCCTCTTTTTCCTGCCCGATCAGGCCGACGACGAGCTTGACGTTGCCCAGGAGCGCATCGAGCGACTTGACGCGCACGACGACGGCCGGCGCCTCGGCAGGCTTGCCGCCGGCATGCACCGTCGGGCCCGGCAGAAGGACGAGCGGCAGGCAGACAACGGCAAGCCCGAGTCGACGCATGGAATTGCTCCTTGAGTTTGACGGCCCCCGCTAATTATGATCGACGGCGTCGAAAAGGGAAAGAGGAAGTCGGCTCAGAATCGATCACTGCGAGGAAATGTACCACCGTCGGTTGTCCGAGCCTGAGCGCCAGCGAAGGGCACACTTGGCCCTTCGCTGGCGCTCAGGCTCGGACAACCGGAATCAATCATGCGAACAGACTGAGAATGGGTTGCCCTGCACTCGCGGGCCGCGTGAATCCATCGGGGGCCAGACGCGATTCCGGCGGGATGCCGAGCGCGTGAAAGAGCGTGGCGCCGAAGGCTTCAGGGCGAACGGCGGCATCGCGGACGTAGCCGCCCTGGCGATCCGACGATCCATGGACGTACCCGCCACGGATGCCGGCGCCGGCCAGCATTGCGGAGTAGCAGGCTGGCCAGTGATCGCGGCCGGCGCCCGTGATGCGCGGGCTGCGGCCGAACTCGCCGACCATGACGACCAGCGTATCGCCGAGCAGACCGCGCAGCTCCAGGTCTTCGAGCAATGCGGAGACCGCTTGATCGACGTTGGGAAGCGCCCAGCCCAGGCCGAACGCGCCGGCGCCGAAGATGCTCCCCAGCCCCGCCCCCTGGCCGTGCATGTCCCACGTCTGCACGTTGCGGAAGCGTTCGCCCGGCGGCAGCCCGGCCCACGCCGTCACGCTGACGAGCCGCACGCCCGCTTCGATCAGGCGACGCGCCATCAGCAAGTTCTGGCCGAGCGCGTGTCGGCCGTAACGGTCGCGCATCGGCCGTGATTCGAGGTCGAGGTCAAAAGCGCGGCGTGCTTGCGGGCCAGTCACGAGATCGACGGCCCGTTCCTGAAACATCTGCATCGACGTGGCGGACGGCGTGCTCGGCGCGGCCGGCGGTTCGGCCTGCTGCATCAGTTGCAGCCGTTGCCTCATGCGTTGATGCGAGATGTCGGCGGGAGTGTCGAAGGCGCGGACGCGGAAGCCGGGCTCGGCGGGGTTGTCCATGTCGGTGCCGACGCGCAGCGGACTGTACGCGGAGCCGAGGAACCCGCCGGTGAGATAGCGCGGCTGGACGTCGCCGGCGATGTTTTGCAGCCAGACGTAGGACGGCATGTTGGCGGTGGCAGGCCGCAGCTTGGCGACGACGGAGCCGTAATAGGGCGTTTCGACGGTCGGAGCGGAGTGCCCGGTCATGCAGATGTGCATGCCGCCGTCGTGCCCGCCGTTGCCGTGGGTCATGGAGCGGATGATCGTGTAGCGATCGGCCATGCCCGCGAGCTTCGGCAACAGCTCGCCGATCTGGACGCCGGGAACGCTGGTCGAGATCGGCCGGTACGGCCCGCGAATGTCGTCGGGCGCATCGGGCTTGAGGTCCCAGCTGTCATGATGGCTGGCCCCGCCGTACTGCACGATGAAGATGCAAGATTTCTGGCGAGCCGAGCCCCGTAAGGGGCCGGTTGCCGATCCAGCGTGCAGTAGTTGCGTCAACCCAAGCCCGAGCATGCCAACGCCGCCGACTTGCAGCAATTGACGGCGCGTGTGGCGCGAATGCTGATTCATGTGATACCCCCCGTATCGAATCGTCATTCTGGATAGAACGCCTTCATATTAATCACCGGACCGCCAGAATGCACGTGTGTTTTTTCGTGGCATACCATTCCAATGGTGTGCG
>JACQFG010000140.1 GCA_016200155.1 Planctomycetota bacterium
CAAGCCTGGCAAGCGAGCCGCTTGCCCTACGCTCTACCGAAAGGCGACAAACTCAGGCACTGCCAGGCTGTACTTCTCAGGAGACCGGTCATGCAACTTCTTCAATCCGAACGAGACCTTCGCGACCGATTTTTGCAAGCCATGGTCGAGGCGACGTTCCCGTTGCAGACCGGGCTCGATCAGGAGGTGACGTTGCACGCCCTGATCGAAGCCGCCGAGTTGCTCAAGGAACGCTTCGAGCAAGAACTCGCCGAGTTGCGGCAGGAATCGGACTGATCATTTCAAGTACGGCTTGCCGAATTGCTTGCTCTGGCCGGGCGGGATCGTGAGCCAATTCCAGCCGTCGGTTTTCAACAGCCGCGCCAGGTAGACAATTTGGCCGACATGATAGGCGGTATGCGTGAGCGAACGATGGATCGCCTGCATCACGCTGTGTTCCTCGCCGCGAATCCGCACCGACCGGGTCCAATCGCTTTCTTCCAGGCTTGCCAGCGACGCCAGCAGGACCGACCACGCCTGGCCCCAATCGGCCAGGAGCTTGCTGCGCGTGTCATCCGGGCCGAGGATAAACTCGGCGTCTCGATCGCGCTCGGGCTTGTCGCCGTCGCCGGTCAGGAAGTCGGTCCAGCGCGATTTCAGGTTGCCTGCCAGGTGCTTGACGATGATGCCGACGCTATTCGAATGTTTGCCCGGCTTGCGAAAGAAGTCGTCCGAGTCGAGCTGCACCATCGCCTGCTCGGCCATCCTCTGATGCTTGCGAAAAGTGAACACGATGTCATCGCGATAGGCGTTCCATACGGACATGGCGTAATCTCCTCGCGTGGTCAGGCACTCGTCGGCCCGAGCAGGTTGTCGTAATCGGCCTTGACCGTTTGATAGCACCCGCACGATGCCGATTCCAGACCCGCACGATCGAGGATCGTGATCTTGCCGTGCGTGTAGCGTATCAGGCCGGCCTCTTGCAGCTTGCGGGCCACCACCGTGACGCTGGCCCTTCTTACACCCAGCATCCGGCCCAGCAGGTCGTGCGTCAAGCGAAATTGATCGGCGGCCACGCGGTCGTGCGTCATCAGCAGCCAGCGGCAACTGCGCTGCTCGACGGTGTGGAAGGTATTACAAGCCACCGACTGCGTGACCTGGGTTAGAAAAGCGCTGACGTAGCGATGCAGGATCGGAATGAGATGGCTGCCCGAGCGAATCTCCGCAAGGAAGTCGGCTCGATTCATGCGCAGCCCGTGGCCGGCCACCTGCACCATCACCTTGGCAGTACACGTGTCTCCCCCCAGAAACAGCCGGAATCCGACCATGCCTTCGTTGCCGATCGTCGCCACCTCGACGCTCGCGGTGCGGCTCGCGCTGGCCAGCCAGGACACGACGCCGGAGTCGGGGAAATAAACGTGGCGAATCGGATCGCCCGCTTCACACAGAACCTGCTTGTATTCCAGGGTAACGGGCTCCAGCAACGTCAGGAGTCGTTCGTATTCTTGCGCGGGCAGAGACCTAAGAATTCTGTTTCGAAGGGCAACATGGGACTCGGCAGGCAAAGTCATCAAAGCCTCCTTGATGGTCTCATCAAAGCGGGAAATCGGCATTCATCGATGCCGGGAAAACGACGTCAATGATCGGAGTGGCTTATTTGAAAAATGGGCGTGCGTCAAAGGGAGCGTGGACGCGCCCACATCCTTACTATCATTATACCCGATCGGGAAAGGGAAATGGGGGCAAAAAAGGACAGGGCCGGCCAAGGTTGTGTCGCCCAGTCACGAACCTTAAACCAGACCCTGTCCAAGCTCAAAGGACAGCTTCAATTCATTCTACCTTACGCTTCGCCGAGATGCTTTTCAAGCAGCAATAATTTGTTTTTTTGTAACTGTCAGCCTCAATGTACGCCATCGTACAAGCAGAGTATTGCAAAACCTCAGCGGTCGATCTCGCCCATGACGATATCGATGGAGCCGATGATCGCGGGGATGTCCGCGATCAGGCAGCCTTCGCAAAGTTTTCCTGCGAGTGCCAGGTTGGCCATGCTCGAGGACCGAGCGCGGACGCGCAGGGGGACCTGGCCTTTCGCCGGGCTGCCGACCACGTAGAAGCCCATCTGGCCGCGCGGACACTCGGTCTCGACATACGCTTCGCCGGCGGGCAGGTGCTTGGGCAACTCGACGCGGTGCGAGCCGGCCGCCTTCTTGTATTTCTCCAGTCCTTGCCGAATGATCTTGATGCTCTGGACCACCTCCAGCATGCGGACCATGTAGCGATGCCAGCAGTCGCCGATGACCGCTTCGGGCGGCGTCATCGCCAGCGGCGGAATCACGGCCTCGAAATCGTAGCCATCGTAGCCGGAGTACTTTTCGATCTTGCGCAGGTCCCAGGCGAAATCGCCGTTTCGCCGATCGAGCGAGCCGCGCAGCATCGGGCCGGAGCAGGCGTACTGGATCGCCGTCTCCTTCGAGCAGACGCCGATGTTGGCCGTCCGTTTCACGAAGATGTGGTTCGTCGTCAAGAGCGTGTGATACTCCGGAATGCGCGCCTCGAAATAGTCGAGGAACTGCTGGCAGTGATCGACCCAGGCGTCGGGCAGGTCGTCATGGACGCCGCCGATGGTGATGTAGCTGTAGGTGAGGCGGGCGCCGCAGACTTCCTCGAAGAGATCGAGGATCATCTCGCGTTCACGGAACGCATAAAGGAACGGGCTGAACGTGCCCAGGTCAAGGCCATAGGTCCCCATGGCGACAAGGTGGCTGGCGATGCGATTGAGTTCGCAGACGATGACGCGGATGACGCTGGCCTTCTCGGGGATCTTCATGCCGCACAGCTTCTCGACGGCGAGGGAGAAGCCGAGGTTCATGTTCATGCCGGCGAGGTAGTCCATGCGATCCGTGTACGGGATGAACTGGATCGGCAGCACGTTCTCGCCGATCTTCTCGGCACAGCGGTGCAGATA
>JACQFG010000135.1 GCA_016200155.1 Planctomycetota bacterium
AGCGGCTCGCTTGTCCCTGATTGATATGTCCGAAAACCCCCAACCCGCCGCACCGGACCGCAAAGGACCCCCCTCCCATGACACGCAGGAAAGTGTTTGGATTCGCCCTGTTGCACGCCGCTCTCGGGCTGGCCCTTATGCTGCCGAGCACCGCGGCCGCCCAGGGCAAGGAAGCGCCCGTCAGGCTCGGCATGGCCGAGACGTTTTTCACCGACATCCCACCCGCCATCGTCCAGCTCGTCACCGGTCCGTTCGAGCCGCTGATGAAGGAGACGACGGGGCTGGTAGGCAAGCTGTCCCACGACGAATCCGCCTTCAAAACCGCGGCGGCCCTGGACGCGGGAAGTTTGCAGTTCGGCGTCTTCCACGGCCATGAGTTTGCCTGGATCCAGAAAAAATACCCCAAGGTCAAGCCGGTGCTCATCGTGTCCAACAAGGAGCATGATGTGCGCGCTTTCGTGATCGTCCACAAGGACAGCCCGGCCAAGGTGCTTACCGACCTGCGCGGCAAGGTCGTGGACATGCCGATGCCGACAAAGGAGTTTTCTCGTGCGTTCGTGGCCAAGCACTGCAGCGACAACGGTCAGAAGCCGATCTTCAAGGAGGTCGTGAAGTCGGATTCGCCGAACGCGGCCCTGGACGATCTGTGCCGCCGCAAGTCGGACGCGGTGTTGATCGACGCCATGAGCCTGGAGTTTTACAAGGCCATCAAGGGGCCGGTGTTCAACAACAACCTGCGTGTGCTGGCGCAATCCGAGATGTTCCCGCCGGCCGTTATCGCGTACAAGGAAGGCGCCCTCAAGGACGCAACGCTCAAGCAATTCCGCGAAGGGCTGCTGCAGGCGCACACCAATCAGCAAGGCAAGGCGCTGATGCTGATGTGGAATATCGACGGCTTCGAGCTGCCGCCGCAAACCCTCGGCCAAATGCTGGCGGACTCGCTCAAGGCGTACCCGTCGCCGGAACCGACCAAGGTCGGCTTGCGATAATAAAGCTCACGCAAAGGCGCAAAGCCGCAAAGAAGAGATTGCCCGTCTCTTCTTTGCGGCTTTGCGCCTTTGCGTGAGCTTCTCTTGCTTCTATAATCGACCGAAAGGATTTACCCCATTCGAGAACGTAGGAAATGGCCGAAACGATTCTCCCCGCTTCGATTGCCGAGGAAACCCGCCGACGCTACCTGACCTACGCGCTGTCCGTGATCACCTCGCGCGCGCTTCCCGATGTGCGCGACGGCCTCAAACCGGTGCAGCGCCGCATCCTCTACACAATGTACCATGAGTTGCTGCTGTATCCCGACCGCCGGCCGGCGAAATGTGCGCGCATCACCGGCGACGTCATGGGCAAGTATCACCCGCACGCCGATGCCGCCATCTACGATGCCCTCGTCCGCATGGCGCAATACTTCGTGATGCGCATGCCGCTCATCGACGGGCAGGGCAACTTCGGCTCCGTCGACGGCGATCCTCCCGCGTCGGTCCGTTACACCGAAGCTCGCCTCGCCGCGATTGCCGAGCATCTGCTGGCCGAGCTTCGTCAGCACACCGTCCCGATGCGGCCCAACTACAACGGCGAGTTCGACGAACCGACCGTGCTGCCGGCGCAATATCCGAACCTGCTCGTCAACGGCGGCGCAGGCATCGCCGTCGGCATGGCGACCAACATCCCTCCGCACAATCTTGGCGACGTGTGCCGGGCCTGCGTTCATCTCATCGAGAACCCCGACGCGACGACGGCGAACCTGCTCGACAAGGTCAAGGGCCCCGACTTTCCGCTCGGCGGCAAGATCATCACCGATCGCGCCGCCCTTCGCAAGATCTACGAGGATGGCCAGGGCAGCATCAAGGTCCAGGCCGAGTGGGCCGTCGAGGAGCATGGCAAGAAGCGCCAGATCGTCATCACGTCGATCCCCTACGGCGTCAACAAGGCCGCCATCGAGAACGAGATCGGCGCCATGATCGCCGAACGCAAGTTGCCGCAGGCGACCGACCTGACCAACGAATCGAACGAAAAGGTCGGCCTGCGCGTCACCATCGACATCAAGCCCGACGTCGACGCCAGCCTGGTGATGGCGTACCTCTTCAAGCACACGGCCCTGCAAGACAACTTCGCGGTCAATATGACGTGCCTGGTCCCCGACGAGGCCGGCGTTATGCAGCCGCAGCGGCTCGGGTTGAAGGAAGTCTTGCAGTATTTCCTCGATTTCCGCCTGGACACGGTCCGCAAGCGTTTCGAGTACGAGCTGGAGGTGCTGCTTAAACGCATTCACATCCTGAAGGGATTCAAGATCATCTTCGACGCGCTCGACAAGGCGATCAAGATGATCCGCGAGAGCCAGGGCCGGGCCGATGCGGCCGAGAAGCTGATGAAGGCGTTCGATCTCGATCAGATTCAGACCGACGCCACCCTCGACGCCCAGCTCTACAAGATCGCCCAGATGGAGATCAAGCGCATCCTCGAGGAGCTCAAAGAGAAGAAGGCGCAGGCCGAAGAAATCGAAGAAATTCTCAAATCGAAGCGGCGCCTGTGGACCATCGTCAAGACGGAGCTGAACGACCTCGGCGAAAAGTTCGGCGACAAGCGTCGTACCCGCATCGGCTCCAGCGAGGACGAACTCGAATTCAGCGAGGAAGCCTTCATCGTCAAGGAGAACACCAACGTCGTCCTGACGTCGGACGGCTGGATCAAGCGCGTCGGACGGCTGGCGTCGGTCGAGGGGACGCGCGTCCGTGAGGGCGACGCGGTCATCGCCGTCGCACCGGCCAGCACGCTGGAACACGTTATCTTCTTCGCCGACGACGGCACCGCTTGCACCATGCGTGTCAACGAGGTGCCCGCAAGCTCCGGCTACGGCGAGCCGATCGCGAAGTTCTACAAGCTCGACGATCAGGTCAAGATCGTCAACGCCGTCACGACCGACAATCGCTTCATTCCGGAGAAGATCAAGCCGGTGAACAAGGACGACCCGCCGGGCCCTTATCTGCTGTTCGTCACCAAGGATGGCTTGTGCGCGCGGACGCCGCTGGAGCCTTACCGCATCGAATCGACGAAGGTAGGCCGACGCTATGCCCGGCTCAACGACGGCGACAAGGTCGTGATGGCCGCCGTGCTCGTCGGCGATGAGGAAAGCATCTTCCTCGCATCGGCGGACGGCCACATCATCCACTTCCGCATCGACGAGATCAACATCCTCGCCGGCGTCGGCAAGGGGGTCATGGGCATCAAGCTCGCCGACGACGATCGCTGCATCGGCGGCGCGTTGATCACGCGCGCAAGCCAGATGCTCCAGGTCGAAACGAGCGGCGGCAAGCTCCTCGAATACACCGGCCGCCACGACACCGTCTCGCGCGGCGGCAAGGGCTTCGAGGCCGTCAAACGCACGACGCTGGTGAAGGTGATCCCGGGCCCGATCGAACTCGTCAACTGGGACGAGATCGAAGGCAAGCCGAGCGAACGGAATGGCAAGGGTGGGGCGACGTTGTTTGATTGATGCGGAGATTCCAGCGATGGAAGATGATGAAGCCGACGATTGGGCGCGCGGCGTGGCGGAAATCTGGGCTCGCGATTGGAGTGATCCGCGAGAAGACATCTACACGCTGGACGATGACGAACCCGTTGAAGGGAACTCGCCTGAAAAAGGCCCGTTCACGGGCCTTCCCGCGCAGCGGTAATAGGCCCGCCGTTTACGGCGGGTCGGTGGCCTTGCCAGGAGGTGCCCTCCTCTGCAATACTACATTGAAAACGGTGTGCGCCGTGCTGTGGCGGCGCGCGAGTCGAACGCGCAGACGATTAGCGCATACCTTTACGAAAGTGGCAAGAAACCGCGGCTGATCGTGATCGGCCTTGATGCCCTCCACTCGCCGAAGGCTTTCATCAGTCTGTCGGATCGGCGATATGTGCGAGCACTTCAAGGCATGGCTTCCGCGCAGTCACGCATCAAGATGCCGCCAATTGACGTACAACCGCTTGGCGCGAAGGGCCAGAAAACCACCGTGCCACTGGCACAAGTCGCTCTCGATCCATGAGGTGAATCCATGAAGTCCATTCCCGAGCCACTATTCCGCAAGCTGTGCTTTATCTTTCATCGCGGGTTCATGGAATCGCGCAAGCTGGCGCGCTTGAAGAACGACGAGCAAGCGCTTGATCTTGCCGATACGTTTGAAGTCATGCCAGGTTATCTTCCCGACTGGGACGAAGAGAGGCTGGAGTTGATTCGTTCGCACCTCGGCACCTACCAGAGCAAATATGCGCCAGAGACATTCGATTACCTTGGTGTACTGGACATGAACGACGAAGAGTTCATGGCGACTTTATCGAGATATTGACAATCGACGCGAGACATGCATGCGGCAGAAAATACCGGGGACAACTGGATGAAGTTTTACATCGGTTCGGTTCTAGGAGGGCCTGAAATTTCGCGGACGCCCATTGACACCTTCATATCCCGAGTGGCTCGGGCGTCGCTTGCTTATCAGGAATCGCACGACATTTCTTCCGCAGGTGGATTGGACATCGTTTACCATGTCCCGGGCGGCATCTTGCAACCGGAGTTTGAGGGGCTGCGAACCGCCAAGTTTTCGAAAAAGGATAGGATGTTGATGGTGCAGATCTCGGTTCCAACTCTTTTTGACAATGAACGACACTTGGAGAACTTTCTCGTCGAATCGCTGCGGGACGCCATTCAATTGGCCAAGCCTATTTTCAAGGCCGCAGAAATCTCGTTCTCACCAGAAGAGTATCTGCGTCTCGTAGATGCGCTAGAAACAACGACGATAAGTCGCTAGCCTAGCCGAGTACAATCGTAACAGGAACACGTAACGGATTACCCTCATGGCCACCGCCACCAAAACCCGCGAATACACCGAAGCCTCCATCGGCATGCTCGAAGGGCTCGAAGCCGTTCGGCATCGGCCGTCCATGTACATCGGCGCCCCCGACAAGAAGGGGCTGCACCATCTCATCTGGGAGATCGTCGATAACTCCATCGACGAATTCCTCAACGGCTTCGGCGATGCCATCAGCGTCACACTGCACAAGTCGGGCGATGCCGTCACCGTCAGCGATAATGGCCGCGGCATCCCGGTCGGCATGCATCCCAAGTTCAAGATTCCGACGCTGGAGCTCATCCTCACCAAGCTGCACTCCGGCGGCAAGTTCGGTGATAACGACAGCTACATCCGCTCCGGCGGGCTCCACGGCGTCGGGTCGTCCGTCGTCAACGCCCTCTCCAAGAAGCTCGTCGCTACCATCAAACGCGACGGCAACGAGTGGACGCAAACCTTCAAGCGCGGCAAGCCGGCCGACAAGCTCGAAAAGGTCGGCCCGAACCGCCTGCACGGCACCACGATCTACTTCGAGCCCGATCCCGATATCTTCCGCGTCACCCATTTCGATGCCGACTGGATCAAGACGCGGCTCGACGATATCGGCTACATCCATCACGGGCTCAAGATCCACTTCAAGAACGAGATCACCGGCGAGTCGTTCGACCTGACCCACGAAGGCGGCTTGCCCGAATTCCTGCAACGCCTCGTCACCGAGGGCCAGGCGGCCGTCGTCAACAGCATCCCGTTCAATGCCGCCAAGGACGACGCCGAGAAGATCGAGCTGATGCTGCAATGGACCGAATCGACCGACGAGTCGATTCGCTCCTATGTCAACGGCATCCGCACCACCGACGGCGGCACGCACGAAGGCGGCCTCAAGAGCGGCATCGTCAAGGCGGTCCGCAACTTCATGGAGACCCACGACGTCAAGGTCAAGGGCATCGAGATCACCGCCAACGACATCCGCGAAGGCCTCGTCTGCATCCTGTCGCTCTTCATTCGCGATCCGGCCTTTCAAGGGCAGACCAAGGAAAAGCTCAACAATCCCGAGATGACGGCGGCCATCGAAGGCTTCGTCCGCCCGGCCCTCGAATCGTGGCTCAACGCCAACATGACGATGGCCGACCAGATCGTCGGTCGCATCGTCCTTGCGGCGAAAGCTCGATTGGCGTCGCGCGAGGCGGCTCAGGAAGTCAAACGCAAATCGCCGACGTCGCGCCGGCTCAACCTGCCCGGCAAGCTCGCCGACTGCAAGGCGTCCGACGCCGAGGAGACCGAGCTGTTCATCGTCGAAGGCGATTCCGCCGGCGGCTCCGCGAAACAAGGCCGCAATAATTACACGCAGGCTGTGCTGCCGTTGCGAGGCAAGATCCTCAACTCCGAGGGGCTCACCCTGGCAAAGGTGATGACGCATCAGGAACTCGCCGACGTCGTCACCGCGCTCGGCACCGGCGTCGGCGATCGCTTCAACGTCAACAACCTCCGCTACGGCAAGATTATTCTCCTCATGGACGCCGACGCGGACGGACATCACATCACGACGTTGATGCTGACGTTTTTCTTCCGCTGCATGCCGGAGCTGATCAAGAAGGGGAACCTGTACATCGCCTTGCCGCCACTCTACAGCATCACGATCGGCAAGGAGAAATTCTGGTCCAGGGACGACGCCCACAAGGAAGAAATTCTCGAAGAGCTGCTGGCGAAACGCCCGAACGCCAAGCCGGAGATCATGCGTTTCAAGGGGCTCGGCGAGATGAAGCCGAAGGAGCTGGCCGAGACGACGCTCGATCCGAAGACGCGCAGCCTGCTGCGCGTGACCATCGAATCGATCATCGAGGCGGACAAGACGTTCACGGAGCTGCTCGGCAAGGACCCGGCAACGCGCTATCGCTTCATCATGGAATCGGCGGCGCAAGTCGGCGCGGAGGAGTTGGACGTGTGATTTCGTTTAGCGCCCGCGCCGTCTGAAGGACCGCGCGGGCGCTAAACGGGGAGGCGGAACCCGATGCAGCTTTCCACCTATCTCGATGACGTCGTCGTCTGGGCCCCGGCGAAGGTCAATCTCTTCCTCGAAGCGCTCGCCAAGCGTCCGGACGGCTATCACGAAATCGCCACGCTGATGGTCGCGATCCGCCTTTACGACACCCTGGTCCTGCGCGCGGCGGACGAACTGACGCTGACGTGCAGTGACGCCCAGCTGCCGGTTGGCCCGGAGAACCTCGTGCTCAAGGCGGCCAAGTTGCTGCAAGATCGCACCGGCTGCAAACGCGGCGCATACATTCGGCTCATCAAGCGTATTCCGATGGCGGCAGGCCTGGCTGGCGGCTCAACCGATGCGGCGGCGACACTGTTAGGACTCAATCAACTCTGGCAACTTGGGCTAACCAATGATGATCTGGCAAAGCTCAGCGGCGCGATCGGCAGCGATATTCCGTTCTTTTTCCATGCTCCGGCCGCCTGGTGCACCGGTCGCGGCGAGATCGTGACGCCTGTTTCGCTGCCGGCGCGTCTCGATGTCGTGCTGCTTTGCCCATCTTTCGGGCTGGCGACGGCGGCGGTGTACAAAAAGGTCGCCGTGCCGCCCACTCCGGTCACCGGCGACGCCATCAAACTTGCACTCTCGAAAGCTGATGTTGATTCTATTGGCGGACTTTTGCACAATCGCCTTCAGACGGCAGCCGCCGCGGTTGATCCACGCATCGACGAATATGCGGCGATGCTGGCAGACACGAAGCCCGCGGGATGTTTGCTGTCGGGCAGCGGCAGCACGCTGTTCGCGCTATGTCGCTCCGCAGACGAGGCGCAACGGATTGCCGCCGAGCTGCGAACGCGCAAGAAGGCGCACGATTTCCGCGTGATCGTGACGCGAACGATTTGAATCAATGTCATATAGCCCGCCATTTATGGCGGCAAAACACCCGCCATGAATGGCGGGCTATATGGCAAACCAGGAGGGCTCTTCCAGGATGGATGAGCCGCAGGACGCACACGCCACAGCAAAAAAGGAGAACATCTGTGGTCATCACCGAAGTCCGAATCAAGCTCATGGATGAAAACAACGAACGGCTGCAGGCCTTCTGTTCGATCACGTTTGACGATTGCTTCGTCATCCGCGACTTGAAGATCATCGAAGGCACGAAAGGCTCCTTCGTGGCGATGCCGAGCCGCAAGCTGACCGATCGCTGCACCGGCTGCGGCAGCAAGAACCATCTCCGGGCCCGCCATTGCAATCAGTGCGGAGGCCGGCTCGACGAGAACCGGGCCATTCGCGATTCGGACGGCCGGGCCAAGCTGCACGCCGACATCGCGCATCCGATCAACTCGACGTGCCGCGAGTACATCCAGGGCGCGATCGTCAAGGCGTTCCAGGAAGAACGCGATCGCTCCAAGCAGCCCGGCTACGTTTGCCGTTATGACGATTACGATGCCGAGTACGAAGCCGACAGCTACACGGCGATCGTGTCGGAGATGAACGCGGCTCGCAAGGCGCCGGCCGGCTATCGCACCGATGCCGCCCACGACCAGCGCGGCGGCCACGCTCCTGCCAGTCAAGAAGTCCCCGAAACCGTGCAGCACAACAAGCGCGATTTCGGATCGGGAATTCTTTGATCAACCATCAGAGCCTGACGCGTAAGCGAAGGACACGGCGTCCTTCGCTTACGCGTCAGGCTCTGATATACTGTCTCCACGCACTCATTCTGTGGAGACTATCATGTCCAAGAAAATCCTCATCCTCACCGGCGATTTCGTCTAAGACTACGAAGTGATGGTTCCCTACCAGGCCCTGACCATGCTGGGCCACACCGTTCACGTCGTCTGTCCGAACAAGAAAGCCGGCGATCAGATCGCGACGGCAATTCACGATTTCGAAGGGCATCAGACCTACACCGAAAAGCCGGGCCACAACTACACGCTCAACGCCAACTTCAGCGATGTTGTGCCGGACGCCTATGACGCCATCATCCTGCCGGGCGGTCGGGCGCCGGAGTATCTGCGACTCAATCCGCGCGTCATCGAGATCATCAAGCAATTCGCAGCCAAGAACAAGCCGATCGCGGCGATCTGCCACGGCATCCAGCTGCTGACGGCGGCGGACGTGGTGCGCGGCAAGAAGTGTACGAGCTATTGCGCGGTCGGCCCGGAGATCACGCTGGCAGGTGGGAAGTACGTCGAGGTGCCGGTCGATCAAGCGATCGCGGATGGGAACTTGATCACATCCCCGGCCTGGCCGTCGCATCCGGCGCTGCTGGCGAAGTTGCTGCAGGCGATGGGATGACAGATTCACATAGCCCGCCATTTATGGCGGGTCAGCGACAGGGCGTGCCCGCCATTCATGGCGGGCTATATGACCTCAATTATCGTTTCGAGAACTGGAAGCTGCGGCGAGCGCCCTTGCGGCCGTATTTCTTGCGTTCCTTCATGCGGCCATCGCGGGTGAGGTAGCCGGAGTCGCGCAGCTTCTTGACCATGCCGCCGGCGGGGCCTTCGTCGCCCTGGCCTTCGGCGGTGGCTGCTTCGCTGAACATCTTGACGAGCGCGCGCGCCATGCCCTGGCAGATCGCCCCGCCCTGTCCCGTGATGCCGCCGCCGTGCGTGAGGATGTTCACGTCCACCTTGGCGGTCATGTCGGTCAGCTTGAGGGCCGCCATGACGGCGTTGCGGTCTTTGACCTCGGTAAAATAGGAATCAACCGCCCGGCCGTTGATGAGGATCTTGCCGGTGCCGTCGAACATGCGGACGCGGGCGACGCCGGTCTTGCGTCGGCCGGTGCCGAGGTAGATTTTCTTTTTGGCTGCGGTTTCTGCCACGAGTTGTCTCCGTAGGTCAGGCTTTCCAGCCTGACGCGACCGTACAAGAGTCAGGCTGGAAAGCCTGACCTACGTTACTTCAGTTTGAATTCCTTGGGCTGCTGGGCCTGGTGCGGGTGCTGGGGGCCCTTGTAGATTTTCAGCTTCGTCAACTGCGCCCGGCCCAATCGGCTGCGTGGGACCATGCGCTTGACGGCCGAGGTGATGATCCGCTCCGGATGCTTTTCCATGAGTTCGGAGGCTGGAATGATCTTCTGGCCGCCGGGATAGTGCGAGTAGGACTGATACGTCTTCTGCTCGAGCTTGCGGCCCGTGAAGCGAATTTTTTCGGCATTGATGATGATGACGAAATCGCCGGTGTCCTGGTGCGGTGTGAACTGCGGCTTGTGCTTGCCGCGCAGGATCGTCGCCACCGCCGTCGCGAGTCGGCCGACCACCTTATCGGTCGCGTCGATCACGTACCAATCCTGGGAGAAATTGGTGGGAAACCCATCCGCGTCCGTTTTGGCCATGTAAGTTGACATTGTTCGCTCTCAAAACACTTCGATCTTTGGAAATATATACGATAGAGAGCGTGGCCGAATCGTCAATACCATAATTGCCGCTTGCGGCGCAGCACGTCGCCAGATGCTGCTACGCCAAAGCGGCCGGGAGGGGGACATGGCTCACGGCACATTCCGCGTCGGCGACCTGACGGCGATCATCGGCGACAACGGCGCCCACGAACAGCATCGCGCCGGCTACAACGGCCTGTGGAGCCTGACGCATCGCACCGAGGCGACCAACCTCTTCGTGCCGATCGTGGCCGGGCTCAACTTCGAGCATATCTTCGACGGCGAACGCTTCGACCGCGATCGCACGAGCACGATCTTCTTCGAGCCACGCAACGCGCGGATGACGTATCGCAAGATTTCCGACAGCGAGGCGGAACTGCATCAGCCGCCGACGCCGACGTTTGCCCTCGAAAGCTGGACGCGGTTCACGCTCGTCGCGCCGCATTACGTCGACATGACGTTCCGCTGCATGGCCACGCAGCACGTCTTTTCAAACAACTACATCGGCCTGTTCTGGGCCAGCTATATCAACGCCCCCGACGACAAGAGCATGTACTTCCGCCACGGCCGACAGTGGCATCAACTCTGCACGCAACGCCACAACGACGAGAGCACCGTTCGCCACACCGACGACAAGGTTGAATTGCGCTTCCACAAGGACTTCCCGCAGTGCCTGTTCCGCAATTATTCGCCGCTGCGTTACGATGAGCCGTTCTTCTACGGCAACTTCCGCAACCACGTCGCGATCTTCATGTTCGACCGCACCGACGGCATTCGCTTCACGCATTCCCCCTCGGGCGGCGGCGGCAACGCGGACCGCCAAACCTCGAATCCGGCCTGGGACTTCCAATATTTGGTCCCCAGATACGAAGTACGTAGGGAGTACCGTTTTCGCGTTCGACTGGCGTATCGTCCACGCTGCAGCCGCGAGGACATCTTGCAGGAAGTGGCAGCGTGGCGAAAAACGCTCAAGTGATTCATTTGGAGGTATCCGATGAACACACCTGCCGTCAAGAAACGTCATGCCCTGAAGCTGCCCGCGGGAAGCGTGCGTGCGATCCACGTCCTCGCAATCGTTGGATTGACGTGTGCGATCGTCCTGATCCCCGGCAAAGAATTGACGATCCCGCCGTATCTGATCTACCTGCTCTTCATGATGATCGGCCATTATTTCGCCGCCCATGGCGTGACGATTGCCGAAGGGGACGACCCTGGCGAAAGACCATTGAACCTGCGCGGCGGCTCGGTCCGCTTTCTCGTCATCGTGGCGCTGACGGCGTGCATTGCTTTCAAGATCTATTACAACCAGGACGACTTCTACGGCAAGTTTGAGAACTCGCTGAAATTACTCAAGGATCAACCCTTCTTGCCCCTGGCAATTCTGGGCGGCTTTCTCCTGGGCGCCATCGTGCGTGCGATTGTCGGCCGCAATCCGCCGGCCATCTGGCAGGATTTCGAAGCGTGGGCGTCGTTCATTGCGCTCATCGGCCTGGCGATCGCGGCCCTCATCCATCTCGTCATCGAGCCGAGCACCGAGGCGATGCTCATGATCCCGACCTGGGACGCCTGCCTGGGCGGCATGATCGCGTTCTACTTCGGCGAACGGTCATGAACGGCGCTGGCCAGGTCGTTTATGTGCAAATGATGTGCAAATCAGTCCCGGCGACCCGGTAGCCGTTTATGACCAACATGGAGTTGCCGAACTTTGAGCCCTATAATGAAAAGAACTGACTTGACGGGTGTTAATTTGCGCGAACTCGTTAGACCGCGATTGCCTTGACCGACAATGGGATTCACTCTTATAGTAACCGCAGCGAAATAACGAGACTTCTCGCTGATCTCCAAAGCCGTTTTTCAATCAATTGGAGAAAATGGGCCGAAAACGCAAAGGAAACGCCTCCGCAACTTCCACTGAATGAATGTGCGTACCTGGCTCAGAACAGGTTGCTTCATCATCACAGATTCCTTGGCTTTCTTGCGTATATAACCCATTTTCTCACGAATGGCCATTGGGGATCAGCGAGAAGTGTCG
>JACQFG010000136.1 GCA_016200155.1 Planctomycetota bacterium
AAACGCCTCCGCAACTTCCACTGAATGAATGTGCGTACCTGGCTCAGAACAGGTTGCTTCATCATCACAGATTCCTTGGCTTTCTTGCGTATATAACCCATTTTCTCACGAATGGCCATTGGGGATCAGCGAGAAGTGTCGTTATTTTTCCTGTCTTCGGGTCGATACCCGATAGATTGCACGATTTGTGCTTGCTGCACGCGTAACACGCCAGAGCGAGATTCGCGCCGAGTGTTGGGCCCCGGTGTTTGACGGCGATGATGTGGTCGATCTCGTGCGTCCTTGGGGAATGGCGCTGCGGGAGTTGACAGTATTCGCACGCGTTTTTGGCGCGGCGTCGGACAAACGCGAGCAACGAGTCCGCCATGAATCACCGTCCGTTGGCGTGCTTCTTCATGGACCTGCGAGCCTTGGAGTGCATCATTCCCAGCAGGTGGATGACGCGCTCGTAGTCGTCCATCTCGCTGCTTTCCGCATCTGTCAAAGTTCCTGCCCGAGCCTTTACCATCAGCGCATCCATGCGTTCCTGGTCGGTTGGATCGAAGGCAAACTTCAGAATGGCCCGCGCCGCAGCGAGCGGCAGATCACCGCGCTCGGGCTGAATGATCCGGGCCAGGATGCTGACATCGCAATTCGGAATGTTGAGCGTCGTGGACATGGGAATTCTCCAATCTGGCTTAGAGAAATCCTATCAGCCGGCCCATGCTTGTGGAAGGCTAATTGATTGCACGGAAATGGATTTCGGTGACCCGGTCTTGCAGATCATACAGCCCGATGAATCACATCCGGATGCGTGACAAAGGCGTCGAGAAAACATACCATTTTTTCCCGCGCCGTGTGCCCGGTCGCTAGCACTTCCTCATGTGAAATTGTCGCTTCACCCAATCCCGCCGCCTTGTTGGTGATGCAGGCAATCGCGGCGCACTCCATGCCGAGATCGTGCGCCGTCTGAATTTCGCGGGCCGTCGACATGCCGACCGCATCGATGCCGCAGGAGCGTAGAGCGCGAATCTCAGCCGGCGTCTCGTAGGACGGGCCGGTCATCTGCGCGTAGACGCCGGTCGGCAGCGGCAGCATTTCGAGCAGGCGCGCCGAATAGACTGTCGCTTGCGGCGTAGCAGGCGCGCCTGCTACGCCGCAAGCGGCAGACGGATCGCGCCACCACCTGTCGCGCGTGCAATCGACGTGAGCGCGAATCGCCATCAGGGCGCCGGGCTGCAAATCGTCGCGAATGCCGCCGGCTGCGTTGGTGGTGATAAGGATCGACGCTCCGAGTTCGTGCGCGATGTAGATCGGTTGCACGACGCTGCGCCAAGGATGGCCTTCGTAGAAGTGCAGCCGGCCCGCGAACACCAGTACCGGCACGTCGGCCCACGATCCGAGCAGCAAGATGCCGCGATGCCCCGCCACGCTCGGCGTTTGCATTCCCGCGATCGAGCCGAACGGCAGTTCCACGGCATCGTCGAGCCGATCCGCCACGTCGCCCAGCCCGGAGCCCAGCACCAGCGCGATGCGTGGCTTTCGACTGCGGACGAGTGCTTGCAACTCCAGGTACTGAGTGATGCAGCGCGTCATGGGATTCCGTTGTCAAGGTCCGTTGCGCTCACCCCCCTCTCTGGTTGGCGAAACGGGAATGGGCATGACACAAGTGTCTGAAGTCGAAGGACTTCAATGCGGCTCCCGTTTCGCCAACTCGCGCTAGGGCTTCGCCTCGCCCCAACGGCGGAACAGGTCATGCTCGACGCCGAGCTGATCGCAAATGCGGCCCACGATGAAATCGATCGCGTCGTCCAGCGATTGCGGCTTCGTGTAGAACCCCGGCGACGCCGGCAAGACGACGGCGCCGACCTCCGCACAGATCGTCAGGTTCCGCAATTGCACGACGCTCAAGGGCGCCTCGCGCGGCACGATCACCAGCTTGCGTTTCTCTTTCAGATGGACGTCGGCCGCCCGATGAATCAGGTTTTGCGACAGGCCATGCGCGATGGCGGCGGCCGTCCCGGAGCTGCACGGGCAGATCACCATGCCCGCCGTTTGAAAGCTCCCCGAGGCGATGCCGGCCATGAAGTTGCGATAGTCGTGGTAGATCAGTTGTCCCGGCAACGCCTGCCCCGCAACTTCGCCGAGCAGGTCGGAGAGGTGAAAATGCTCAAGATCAATGCGCCGGTCCATCTCTTGCTGGATGACCTGAACACTGGCTGGACTCAGAACGAGGTGAACGGTGCGGCCCGCGCGGATCAGCACCTCCAGCAGGCGTACGCCGTAGGGCGCGCCGCTGGCGCCGGTCATCGCAACGACAAGATCATTGACGGCCATCGGTGATCGGGCCTTTCGGGTTCGCCGGAGTTTTTTCCTCGGCCGGCACATGCGCTTGGCCGTTCCGGGCGGCATCCTCCTCGGCGTTCTTTTTGGCGGCTTCCTCCTCGGCCTTCTTGACGGCGGACTGCACGTCGGACGTCTTTACTTCCGAGCCCGGATGCATCGAGCGAGGCAACACCGTGTCGGCCACCTTTTCCGCCATGCTCTCCGCAACCTCTTCCAGCTTCTCCGTTACGGGTCCGACAAACGGCGGCATCTCCGTCGGATTGCCCGTCACCACCGGCTTCTTCCAGAAATGGTAAACGAAATAGATGGCGACGCCCCCAATCACCACCAGCACCAAGATCGGTTTGACGTACCTGGACTCCGCCTCGATCAGCTCGATGATGGTGTCCGCCGACCAATAACCGAGGAAAAAAAGCAAACTCACTCCCGGAATCGCGTAGATTCCGTCGGCGAGGAGAAATTGCGTGAGCGGCAACTTCGCGATCCCCGCCGCCAAGAAAATCGGCGCCCGGATTCCCGGCGTCAAACGTGCGAACAGCAGTATCTTCACACCGTAGGTCTTGAAATTCTCGGAAATGCTTGCGAGTTTCTCCGGAGTCAGCAGACGTTTGCGGACGAACGGCATATCGACGAGCTTGGCGCCCCAGAGACGCCCGATGAAATACAAGAAACTGTCTCCGATAATGACGCCGACGATGCAGACGGGGAGCATGTAATAGATTTCAACCTTGCCGTTGGTCGCCATCGCGCCGCCAAGGACAATGGGGAGTTCTTCGGGCATGGGGAAACCCAGGCCCGTGACAATGATGCCGAGGAATACCCCAAGGTAGCCCCAATGTTCGATAAGTTCCGGCATGACATTCCGTTTCAAGAAGTTGGCGCGACGATCAACTCCACCCCCATGCTCTCAGATCATAGATTAGATTGCAACCAAGCTGCAATACGAACTTCCCCAAAGGACCTTGCCATGAAACTCGGCCTCATCAATTCCGCCTGGGCCCAGTCCGGCCGCGATACCTCCTATGGCATCCGCATGACCAAGGAGATCGGCTTCGACACCATCGACATCTTTGCCGACCCGCTCGACATCGACATCAAGGAACGCAAGCTCATCAAGCGCGAATGCGACAAGGCGAACTTGCCGATCGTCAGCGTCGCTTGCGTCGCGGTCGGCCTGGTCGATTTCAACCCGAGCGTGCAGCGTTTTCACATGACGCGCAGCAAGGCGTTTCTCGACTTAGTCTATGAATTCGAGGCCAAGAACCTCCTGCTCGTTCTGGGCGAATACATCTGGGAGCAACAGGTGATCCCGCCCAAGGAGCAATGGCAGATCGCCGTCAAGAACCTGCGCGAGCTGGGCAAGTACGCCGCCGACCTCGGCGTGCAGATCGCCCTGGAGCTGGAGCCGTTCAAGCTGTCGCTGCTCAACAGCGTCGATAGCATGGTGCGCTTCATCGACGACGTCAACCATCCGGCCGTGCGCGCCAACATCGACATCTCGCACCTCGAGCTGGCGAAGGTGAAGCCGGAGGAGCTGCGGCGCTTGAAGGGCAAGGCGATCCACGTGCATCTGAGCGATTGCGACGGCAAGGTGCACGGCGATCTGCCGCCGGGCCGCGGTATCATGAATTTCGACCCGTACCTGCGCGAGATCAAGGCGCTCGGCATCGACGGCGCGGTATCGATCGAGCTGGAGTATTCCCCCGAGCCCGCGAAGATCGCCGAGTGGGTGCGCGAGGCGTACACGGCGACGGATCGCTTGATGGCGACGGCAGGGTTGCGCGGGTGATTGCCGCTTGCGGCGTAGCAAGACCTTGCTACGCCGCAAGCGGCTAGATTTTGACGCAGCGTTTCTCGCGCGCCGACGTATTGATCGCATCCAGCACCTTCGCCAACTTCACCGCTTCCTCCGGCGCCGGGTACACCGGCTTGTCCTCCAGCACCGCCCGTCCGAAATCCTCGATCATGCACTGAATCTGATCGTGCCCGGGAACCATGAATTCCTCGGTGTTCAGCGTCTCGTTGCCCTGGACGAAGTAGCTCGCTTGCCGCGGAATCCACATGTCGGGGATCGTGACGACGCCATGCGTGCAGACGATCTCGAGCCATTCACGGTAGGGATGAATGAAGCTGCAATCGAAATTCGCCATGCGGCCGTCGGCGAACCAGAGCGTCGCGCACAGTGCGGTATCGACGCCGTCCTTGAACGTCGCGGCCGCCCACACCTTCACCGGCTCCTCGCCGAACGCCCAGCGGATGCCATAGGTGCAGTAGCAGCCGACGTCGAGCAGCGAGCCGCCGGCGCTGGTGGGCGATAGGCGGATATTCGCTTTTGCCAGAGGCAGCGTGAAGGTGAACGCCGCATTGACACGCTCGACCCGGCCGAGCTTGCCCGACTGCAGCAGCTTCTTGATCTCGTGCGTGCGCGGATGGTGCGGCCAAAAGAAGCCGTCCATCAATGTGACCTTCTTGACGTGACAGAAGGCAACTAGCGCCTCGGCCTCGCACGCCGTCGGCGTCAACGGCTTCTCGCACAGGACATGCTTGCCGCGCTCCGCTGCCTTGCGCGTCCACTCGTCGTGCAAGTGGTTCGGCAACGGATTGTAAACGGCGTCGATGGTCGGATCGTCGAGCAGCGCCTCGTAGCTGCCGAACGCCTTCGGAATGCCGGCCGCCTTGGCTGCATCCTGCGCCTTCTGCAGCGATCGGCTCGCAATGCCGACGAGTTCGGCGTTGGCCGCCTTCGCAAAGCCAGGCAACAGCCGGTTGTTGATATTGGCGACGCCGAGGATGCCCCAGCGGATTTTTTTGGTCATGATGGTTCCCCTGATGTTTGATGCCGACGCAGGATGAATAGGAGTATAATATGGCTAACACGACGCAATGCCGTTCTCGGAGGCGATCATGGACATCAAACGCGGGCCTCGCTACAGCAGGGAAGAATTTTCCAAACGCGGCGACGCGATCTATGAAGCAAAGGTTCGGCCAAATTTGCAGAAAAAGGACGATAGCAAGTTCGTGGCGATCGATATAGAGACTGGCGATTATGCAATCGCCGCCAGGGAACTCTTGGCGTGTGCGCGTCTCCGGCGTCGGTTGGTCGACCCGCAAATCTGGTTGAAGCGAATCGGATCACGATATCTTTACACGTTCGGCGGTTCCGATGTCGAGGACCAATCATGATTCGTGGCGTAGTCACCCAGTTCAAAGCCAGAGTACCAGTGCAAGTTCGAGGTAGCGAAGGTCAACGCCTAACCATCCAAGCCGCCGTGGACACTGGGTTCAACGGCATGCTGGCCCTCCCGGCTGAGGTCATCGCTTCACTGGGCCTGCCTTGGGAGAGCGAAGGCAGTGGAGTCCTGGCGGATGGTCGCATAAGCTATTTCGATATCTATACGGCGACCGTCCTTTGGCACGGGCGAATTCGGACGATCACGGTGAGCGGATTGGACATGTATCCGTCGATCCGCATGGGTCTTTTGGACGGGGACGATTAACTCAGTGGATTCACCCATCAATCAGGTACCGACCCAAACGAGGCTGCCCCCTCGTTTCCGCGACCTCCCGATAAGTATTCAATATTGTTCCGATGAAGCTGATCACCTCGGCGAATTCGTAATCAACCGGCCACGTTCGCCAAGCATCCAGCGACCAAAACCAGTAGTTTCTCCCTGCAACGCAAATTCCGCGAATTGCGGGCTCACCAGCTTCTCGTAGCCCGTCATACCTCTCTATTTCGGAATCGTTGTGACCTGTGAGATCGGAAGCCAATGCGAACACCACGGGTACTGCTTTTTTAATGAAGTGGTTAATCGGACGCGCATTCAAATCATGTTGGCCCGCGGAATACTCAAGTTGTTCAAGTTTCCTTGCCGCCGAATCGGAATCTCGAAGTTCTTGTGAAGTTAGTTTGCTTTTCACCTCAATCGCATAAAGCACCGCCTCTACGGGAAAAATGCCGGCGGCTTCTTGGAAGACGATCGGCGGAAGAATGCTTCTATCGTAAAGAACGATATCCGTTTGTTTCGAAGTTTGGTTTGTATGGGAAATAATCTCCCCTGATCCGACCCCAACGTCTGCGGGGAGTAGGGGGCGAAACAAATCTCGGATCAGGATCTCACGAATCTCACCACGCAAGCCTGAATGGGATACCCCTCGGGCCGCTTTCGCCGCGCCCACTGCAGCTTGAACGCGTGCAAGAATGAAATCACGATATGCTTGGTGCATACACGACTCACGTTAGATAAAGCTACGCCTCAATATGTCTTTTTCGCGCTTGCGACTCACCCAACAAGCTCACACCGCCACCACCGGCAACGCCAGCGCCCGCCCCGTCTGCCACTCGCCGCGCTCGCGGATCACCTCGTGATACAGCGTATCGCGTTCCACCGGCGCCCGCCCCGCCTCCTCGATCAACCTACGCAACTGGGCGACCGTCAGCTCTTGCGGGCTGTCGCTGCCGGCGTCGTGGTAGATCTTTTCGTGGACGACCGTGCCGTCGATGTCGTCGGCGCCGTAGCTCAGGGCGAGCTGGGCCGTCGGGATGCCGAGCATGATCCAGTAGGCCTTGATGTGTTGGAAGTTGTCGAGCATGAGTCGGCTGATGGCGATCATGCGCAGGTCCATGATCGCGCTCGCCTTTTGAATCTTGCGATCGATGCCTAGCTTGGTGTTGTCGGGATGGAACGCGAGCGGGATGAGCGTTTGGAAGCCGCCGGTCTCGTCTTGCAGCTCGCGCAGCTTGCACAGGTGATCGATGCGGTGCAACGGCTTCTCGATGTGGCCGTACAGCATCGTGGCGTTGGAGCGCAGGCCGAGCTGGTGGGCCTCGCGATGGATGCGCAGCCAGGCGTCGGTGTCGGCCTTGTGCTCGCAGATGATGTCGCGGACTTCGGGATGAAAGATCTCCGCCCCGCCGCCGGGCAAGCTGCCGAGCCCCGCGTCCTTGAACTCAGCGAGGATGTCCTTCGTCGGCCGCCCGGTCAGTCGTGAAAACCAGTCCCACTCGACTGCGGTGTAGGCCTTGAGGTGAAGCCGCGGATAGTGTTGATGGACGATACGGACGACGTTGAGATACCATTCGTACGGCAACTGATGATGCAGTCCCCCGACGATGTGCAGCTCCGTTGCGCCGCGATTTTGCGCCTCCTCGGCCCGGTGCAGGATCTGCTCGTCGGGCATCACATAGCCCTTCTCGCTCTTGAGGTCGGCCCGGAACGCGCAGAAGACACAGCGATAGACGCAGACGTTGGTCGCGTTGAGATGCGTGTTGACGTTGTAATAGGCAACGTTGCCATTCTTGCGTTCGCGCACGGTGTTCGCGAGTTCGCCGAGCGTGAAGAGATCGACGTCGTTTTCGAGAAACAGGCCGTCGTCGAAGGAGAGCCGTCGGCTGGCTTCGACTTTGGCGCGGATGTCGTGGAGGGTCATCGTTTGCCTCGGAATGCGTGCGTAATACTCACCATTGTACAAACCGTCCGCATCCGAGAAACTAAACACAAAATCATGCAGCAAAAAATCATCTTTCAATGATGATTTTGTGCTGCATGATTTTGTGGTTCTTACTTGCCCTTGCTGCGCGGGTCGTCGGTCGGATCGATGTAGGTGATGTCGAACGGGCCGACGCCATGCACTTGAATGATGGTTTCGCCCTTGGCGGCGGCGAAGTGGCGCATGTCCTTGGGCATGCGCATGAAGGCGCCGGCCGGCATGGCTTCCATCTTGTCGGCAGCGAATTTGTCGCCGCGGCCGATCATGAAGGTGCCCTTGAGGACGGTGACGTTTTCATCGCTGGGATGAAAGTGCGCGGGAACCTTGTAGCCGTCGGGGAGCTTGGCGCGGATGACGAACGGCATTCCTTTCTTGCTCGGATCGCCCGCGAGGACCGCCATCTGGGCGCCCGCAGGCAAGGCCGCCGGCGCAGGGCCCCATTTGATCTTGTCCGGCTGAACCATCACGTGGTCCTTGTCGTCGGCGTGGCCGCCCGTTTCCCGGGTGATTCCTGGGCCCATCGTCGCCGCGCACAATGCCGCAATGAGCAGATACCTTGTCATGGCTGCCTCCTTGAAAAAGAAGAGAAGACGGTCGGTCTTGGGCGAGCGCCTTAGAATGGCTCGAAGCGTTGGCTCGGAGCGTTTCCGCTCAAGCCGCTTCTTTCTCCTTATGCATCCGATGGCTCAAAGGAAAGGGAGCCTTTGGCCCATCGAATAACGGAGTGACCATGATTCGTCCGAATACCCTTGCTGCATT
>JACQFG010000141.1 GCA_016200155.1 Planctomycetota bacterium
CGCGCGGCGCCATGCGGGCGCTAAACGAAGACAAATCGAGGGCGCATCATGGCGGTTCCGCACGTGGCGATTGTCGGCCGGCCCAATGTCGGCAAGTCGTCGCTCTTCAACTGGCTTGCCGGCCGACGCATCGCGATCGTCGATCCGACTCCCGGCGTCACGCGCGATCGCATCACCGCGCCCATCCCGCTCGGCGACGGCTATTTCGAACTCACCGACACCGGCGGCATGGGCATCGACGATATCGACAACCTCACCAGCGACGTCGAACGCCAGATCAACCTCGCCATCGATCGAGCCGACGTGCTGCTCTTCCTCGTCGATGTCAAGACCGGACCGGTGCCGCTCGACGAGGAGGTCGCCACGCGATTGCGCGGCATCGACAAACCGGTGCTGCTTGTCGCCAACAAGTGCGACCATGCGGGCCTCGACGATCAGGTCGGCGAATTCTACAAGCTCGGCTTCGGCGACGTCCATTGCGTCAGCGCCAAGCAGGATCGCGGTAAGCTGCATCTGCTCAAGTTGATCAAGGAGAATCTGCCCGACGGTCAACCGGCCCCTAACGGGGCTCGGCTCACCGAGATGCCGCTCAAGCTGGCTATCGTCGGGCGACGCAACACCGGCAAGAGCACGTTCATCAACTGTCTGGCCGAGGAAGAACGCACGATCGTCAGCGAAGTCGAAGGCACCACGCGCGACAGCGTCGACGTCCGCTTCGAGAAGGACGGCAAGACGATCCTCGCCATCGACACCGCCGGCGTGCGCAATCGCGGCAGCATCCGCACCGACGTCGAGTTCTACAGTCTCGCTCGGGCCGAGCGCTCGATCCGCCGGGCCGACGTCGTTTTGCACTTTCTCGATGCGCCGAAAAACATCAGCATGGTCGACAAGCAACTTGCCGGCTATGTGCTCGAGAATTACAAGCCGGCGATCTTCGTCATCAACAAGTGGGACCTCCTGAAGGACCAGATCGCGACCGGCGAGTTCGGCGACTACCTGCGCAAGACGTTCCCGAGCCTCGATTTCGTGCCGATGGCCTTCATCACCGCCAAGGAGGGGAAGAACGTGCAGACCGTGCTCGATCTCGCCCAGAACCTGCACAAGCAAGCGTCCCTGCGCGTCGGCACCGGCGATCTCAATCGCGTCATCCAGCAGGCGATGCTCGATCAGTCTCCCGCCGTCCGGCAGAATCGCTTGCCCAAGGTCTACTACGCCACCCAGGTCGCCGTCCTGCCGCCGACCATCGTGCTGTTCACCAACGGACCGGACCTGTTCGGCAACACCTACCAGCGTTATTTGCTGAAGACGCTGCGCGACCATTTCCGATTTCCGGACGTGCCGATCAAGTTATACTTGCGAGCGAAGGCGCCAGAGGGCGCCAAGCCCAAACGTGCTGCCCGCGCAAAAAAGAAAAAGGAAGCCGGCGAGCTGTGGGAGGATGTTTGATCATGGCCCCGCGCAAATCGCTCTATGGCGTCCATCCCGGCGTGCTGATGGTGCAACAGTGGGTCGGCGAACTCAAGGACAAGACGGGCCGTTCGCTCGATGAGTGGATGAAGCTCCTCGACACGGAAGGCCCGGCAAGCGAGGTCGAACGCCGCGATTGGCTCAAGGCGAAATTCAAGCTTGGCACCAACAGCGCCTGGTGGCTGGCCGAGCGGTCCGTCGGCAAAGGCGGCGAAGAGGACACCCCGGAGGCGTACCTGCAGGCCGCCGAGCGCTATGTCGAGGCGATGTTCGCCGGCAAGAAAGCGGGCCTCAAGCCCATCTACGACGCCCTGTTGAAGATCGGCCTGGCTGTCAGCAAGGATGTGAAGGCGTGTCCGTGTCAAACCATCGTGCCGCTCTATCGCAACCACGTCTTTGCGCAGATCAAGCCGACCACGAATACGCGCATCGACATCGGTTTCGCACTCAAGGACACGAAGGCGAAGGGCCGACTGATCGACACCGGCGGGTTTGCAAAAAAGGACCGGATTACCCATCGCATCCCGATCACGTCGCTTGCCGAAATCGATGATGAGGTCAAGCGCTGGTTCAAGGTTGCGTACGATATGGATATCCGAGCCTGAAGCGTAAGCGAAGAAGAGGAGTCGTCATGAAGAAAATGGCCATCAGCTCCGCAGCCGTGCAGAAAGCGACCGGCAAGGCGTGGAACGAATGGCATGAAGTGCTCGACGCGGCCGGCGGCAAGAAGATGACACACAAGGAAATCGTCGCCGTCCTTGCAAAGCAGCACGACGTCGGCCCGTGGTGGCAGCAGATGGTCACCGTCGGCTACGAGCAAGCGCGCGGTCTGCGCGTCAAGCATCAACGGCCCGACGGCTTCTCCATCAATCGCAGCAAGACCATCGCCGCGGCGATCGAGGCCGCGTTCTCCGCCTGGCACGACAAGCGCACACGCAGGAAATGGCTCGAGGATCCCGACTTCATGATCCGCAAGGCGACGGCCAACACATCGCTGCGCATCACTTGGGGCGACGGCGCAGGCAACCTCGACGTGCAGTTCTATCCCAAGGGCAAGGGCAAATGCCAGGTGACGATCGAGCACGCCCGGCTCAAGTCCGCCAAGCACGCCGAAAAGATGAAAGCCTACTGGGGTGAACAGCTCGACGCGCTAAGAGCATTTCTCGAGTCCTGAGGCGTTGGCGTCCTCCTGATCACCCCTGATTGCGAATTTGCTCAATCGCCCACCGCGCAGCTTCACGTATCACGGGTTCCGCGTCCTCCACCGAGCGTATAAGTACGGGAATCGCCCGCACATCTCCCAGATTCCCCAGTGCAATCGCGGCATTCCGAAGCACCCCCGCACGCCGCGGCCGCCACAACGGCGTGTGCCGGAATCGGCGCCGAAATTCCTCCTCGTCCAAACCCATCAACTCCAGCAGGTCAATCGTTGATCCGGTCACCGTCGGTTGCAGTGCCGGTTCCCGACCAGGCGGCGCCTTGCGATTCCACGGGCAGACCTCCTGACACACGTCGCAGCCAAAGATCCACTCGCCCATGCCTGGCCGAAGATCTTCAGGAATGTCGCCGCGCAGTTCGATCGTCAGATAGCTGATGCAGCGGCGGGCATCGAGCTGGTAGGGCCCGACGAACGCGTCGGTGGGACATGCATCGAGGCAGCGGGTGCAGCTGCCGCAGTGCGACGTGGCGAACGGCTCATCCGGCGGCAGTTCGAGATCGAGCAGGAGGGCGCCGAGGAAGAAATAGCTGCCGAGCTGCTTGTGCAAGAGCATGGTGTTCTTGCCGAACCAGCCGAGCCCGGCCCGCCGCGCGAAGTCGCGCTCCAAAAGCGGCGCCGTGTCGATGACCGCCCGGCCGCGGCCCAACGCCTCGTCGAGTTCCATCAGCACGTCGTTGTAGATGTCTATCGTGTTCGGGACCGTGCGTGCGCCCGGGACGGCGAGCAGCGCC
>JACQFG010000144.1 GCA_016200155.1 Planctomycetota bacterium
CTCGAAGCCCTGCGGCAAACCGATGCCGACACGCCGCCCGCCGCGTGGAAGCTGTCGCCGCGCTCGGTGTTCACCTACATCGTCGGAGGCAAGCCGCTCAAGGCGAAGATCGACGGCAAGGCGATCGAGGTGCCGATCACGCGCAAGTTCTTCGGCGAAGATTCCCTCGTGGAACGCGCCATCGTCACGCTGGCATCGGAGCGAGCGCTGCTTCTGGTCGGCGAACCGGGAACGGGCAAGAGCTTTCTGTCCGAACATCTGGCCGCCGCGATCACGGGCAACTCCTGCCTGACGATCCAGGGCACGGCGGGGACGACGGAAGAGCACATCAAGTACTCGTGGAACATCGCCCGCGTCATCGCCGAGGGCCCGCGGCCGGAGAACCTCATTCCCGCGCCGACCATGGTGGCGATGAGGATCGGCGGGCTGCTGCGGTTCGAGGAGATCACCCGCTGCGTGCCGGACGTGCAGGACGCGCTGGTGTCGGTGCTGTCGGACAAGGCGATCGCGGTGCCGGAGTTGCCCGATCACAACATGGTCTGGGCTCGGCCGGGCTTCAACGTCATCGCGACAGCCAACACGCGCGACCAGGGGGTGAACGAACTCTCGGCCGCTCTCAAGCGCCGCTTCAATTACATCTACATTCCGATCATCGCCGATCAAAAAACGGAGATCGAGATCGTCCAGCAGCGTTCGATGGAATTGCTGAGCCGCTATGACATCCCGACCAAGCTGACGCCGCCGGTGATCGAGCTGCTGGCGACGGTCTTTCGCGAGCTGCGGCAAGGCAAGACCGCGGATGGGATCAACATCAAGAAGCCGTCGACGGTGCTGTCCACGGCGGAGGCGATCGGCACCGCGCTCGATGCCGCCCTGCACGCCCGCTTCTTCGGTGATCAGCCGGCCGGCCCCGAGCACATCGCCCGCAACCTCATCGGCTCGATCGTTAAAGAAGATCAAAGCGATCTCGACATCTTGAAGGAGTACGTCGTCCTGGTCGGCAAAAAACGGGCGGCGAACAACAAGTTGTGGAAAGAGTTTCACGACACGCTGCTGGCGGAGCTCGGGTAAGTGTTCTCAGCGGTTGAAATATGCCTTGTAGCCGCAGGCTTTAGCCTGCGGCGGTGTGCTGACTCCGTCGAATTGACGGCCGCAGGCTAAAGCCTGCGGCTACAGGTATCGCGACGGCGATTGTAAGAGAGTGCTTATTCATGGCACGCCGAAAAACGGCTGACACGGTGGAAGGCGTCGTCCGGGATGTCGCGGAGCCGAGCGGCCTCGACGTCGCCGCTCTCCAAGCGCGTGTCGCCGCGGTGCTCGCCGAGGATCTCTACTGGTTCCCGGTGCGGCATCACTCGCCGGCTGCGGCCCGTTTCGTCGAGGCGGCGCTCCAGGAACGCCGGCCGAGGATCGTCTTCATCGAAGGGCCGGCCGAGGCGAACCATCTCGTCAAGCATATCCTGCACGCGAAGACGAAGCCGCCGATCGCGATCTACAGCTCGTACCGCGACGACGGCAATGTCCTGGGCCTGGCCGGGATCGCGAGTCCCGCTCCCGATATCCCGGCACGGTTTTCGAGCTGGTATCCGCTGCTCGAATATTCGCCGGAGTTCGTCGCAATGAAGACCGCGAAGGAGATCGGCGCCGACGTCGTCTTCATCGACCTGCCCTATCACGCGACGATCCGAGCGGTCACGGATCAGGCGCCGGCGGAAATCGATGTGCCCGACCACGCGAACGTCCGCGAATCGGATCACTATTTCGCTGCCAGCGATCTGTACCGCGAACTCGCGAAGGCGGGGGGCTATCGCACCTGGGACGAAGCGTGGGATGCGCTGTTCGAGATGCGCACGTTCGCGGACCACGAGGACTATCGCCGCGAGATGACCGCGTTCTGCGGCGGCGTGCGCGCAACGACGCCGCGGGAGCGCATGATTTCAGATGACACGTTGCCGCGCGAGCGGCACATGCTGCGCACGATCGAGACGACGCTGCAGAAGCAGAACGTGAAGCCGAGTGACGCCGTGGTCGTCTGCGGCGGCTTCCACGTGTTCCTGGATCGCGACGACAAGGAAGCGCCGCCCACGCCGCCGGCGGGCACGTGTTACAGCACGGTGGTGCCGTACTCGTACTTTCGCGTCTCGCAGCTTTCGGGGTACGGCGCCGGCAATCGGGCGCCGCAGTTCTATCAGCGCATCTGGGAGCTGCGCGACGACGCAGCGCCGGACGCCTACCTGATCCAGCACGCCGTCGCCACGCTCAAGCAGGTGCGCAAAAGCCGGGAGCCCGCGTCGACAGCCGACGCGATCTCGGTCTGTCAGCATGCCAACCTCCTGGCTCGGCTACGCGGTCGGCCGCGGCCTGTGCTCGACGACATCCACGATGCTCTCATCACCTGCGTCGTCAAGGGAAATCCAAACGAGGAAGGCCTCCACCTCCGCGAGGCGATGGATCACGTCGATATCGGCACCGCGATCGGCAAGGTCACTCCCGCCGTCGGTCGGCTGCCGATCGTTCAAGATTTCTACGATCGCGTCGATGAACTCGACCTTTCGATGATCTTCGAAAAGGAAAAGAACCTGCGCCTCGATCTCGACAAGCGCAACGATCTCGCCCGTCGGCAATCGATTTTCCTTCATCGCCTCCGCTTCCTCGAGATCGAAACCGCGTCGCTGCTGGAGGGGGCCGCCGCCGATTTCGCGACGGGCAAGATCTTCCGCGAGAGATGGCAACTGCGCTGGAGCCCGCAGATCGAGGCGCATCTCGTCGAGCAGAATCTCTATGGCGACACAATCGAGACCGCCGTGCTCGCCCGTTTCCGCGAGGGGCTTGTCCGGGACGAGGCCCACGCCGGCAAGACGTGCCAGCGCCTGGTGAACGCCATCCAACTCGACCTGCCAATGCTGATGCAGGAAGTCGAGGCGACCTGTGGCCGATCGATCGATCAGGAAACACGGTTCGCGTCGCTGGGCCAGGCACTCGGGGCGCTGTGCGTGCTCGATCGGCACGCGATTCACCGCAGCATCCCGCGCGCGTCGCTGGAGAGCTTGCTGATTCGCTGCTATGGCCGCGCCTGTTTTGCGATCGCGGAGGCGGCCAACGCACCGGACGACCAACATGGCGAAGTCGTGTCGTCGCTGCTGGCGGTCGCGGAAGTCGTTGGCCGCGATCAGGGCCTGGGGCTCGATCGCCAACTCTTCGTCGAGCAGGTTCGCCTCACAGCTCGAGCGTCACTGGCGCCGTTTCTGCGCGGCGTCTTCCTGGGCATGCTAGTCGAGCTGCGCGATCTCCCGTCACAGGAGTTAACGAAGGAACTTCGCGCGCTCGCGCAGGCGCCGGTCGAGATCATGACGACGGCGGGTGACTTTCTCGACGGCATCCTCGCGGTTTCGCGCACCTCGCTCTTGGTGAACGCCGACGATCTGGTCGAGGCCCTGGACGATCTGCTGCGCGCCGCCGAGTGGGACCCGTTCCTGGTGATGCTGCCGAGATTGCGGGCGGCGTTCGAACGGCTGCATCGCCATCAGCGCGATTCGCTGGCGGCCAATGTTGCCGAACGCTACGGGCTCAAGAAAAGCCAGCAGCTCACGGAACTGACGACGTCCGCAGCCGCGGCGGCGCGGATCGCCCGGATCGATGCGCGTGTCGCGGAGATCATGGAGACCTGGAACTAACGGCCGCAGGCTGAAGCCTGCGGCTACAAAACGTGGCTCGAAATTCGCACGGTAGCCGCAGGCTTTAGCCTGCGGAGGTACATTCATGTCCCTCACCCCCGCACAAATGCTGGCTCGCTGGCGGCTTGTCCTGGGCGAGGACGCCGAAGCTCAAGGCATCGGCACGGGCGGCGACGCGCAATTCGACCGCGTCGAGAAACTAATCGGCTTCCTGTTCAAGCCGGCCGACGCGAATGACGGCAAGGACGGCAAGCGGCCGCCGAAGGACCGGCAAGGAGGCCAGGGCGATTCCCAGCTCACCGTGCCCGACTGGGTCGATCAGGTGCGCGAACTCTTCCCGCACCAGGTCAAGGAGGTGATGGAACGCGAGCTGATCAATCGCCGCGGCATTCGCGAGCTGATGGAAAAGCCCGAGCTGCTCGAAAAGATCGAGCCAAACCTCGACCTCGTCAAGACGCTGCTCACGCACAAGGACCTGATGAACGAAAAGACGCGCGGCCTGGCTCGCAAGATCATCGAGCAGGTCGTGCAGGAGTTGAAGCAAAAGATGAAGCTCCAGGTCGAATCCGCGCTCACCGGCGCCATCCGCCGCGATCGCCACTCGCCGCGCAAGGTGTACCGCAATCTCGACCTGAAGACCACGCTGCGCCGCAATCTCAAGAACTTCGACGCCAACACCGGGAAACTGCTGGTCGATCGATTGTTCTTTTACGCCGCCGAGCGCAAGAATCGGCCCTGGCATGTGATCGTGGTGGTCGATCAATCCGGGTCGATGCTGGAGTCGGCGATCTTTTCGACGGTGATGGCGTCGATCTTTTACGAGCTGCCGTCGCTGCGCACGTCGCTGGTACTGTTCGACACGCAAGTCGTCGACATGAGCGACCAGGTCGGCCAACCGGTGGACGTGCTCCTCGCCGTCCAGCTCGGCGGCGGGACCGACATCACGCTCGCACTGCAATATGCAGAGCAACTGGTGCGCGAGCCGAAGCGAACCATCGTCGTGCTCATCACCGATTTCTACGAGGGCCGAAGCGAGACGGAGCTGGTCACCCAGGTGCGTGAGATGTCCGAGGCCGGCATCCGCATGATCGGCCTAGGCGCACTGGGATACGACGCCCGCCCGTCCTACAACAAGCAAACCGCCGGCAAGCTCCGCAAGCAAGGCATGGACATCCTGGTGTGTACGCCGGAGAGGCTCGCGGAGTGCATGGCACAGATCATCCGCGGGTAGCAGCGGTGCGGCGCACCGCGAGGTCAATGACTGCCCAAAAGCGACACCGATTTTTCGGACGTTGCTCTTGTCGCATCCTGCCATGCGCCGATAATAATCGTGAACCTTGTCGGCGATCGGACGTCCCTATCAAGGTCGGGCGCCTCCTTAGCTCAGTTGGTAGAGCAGCTGACTCTTAATCAGCGGGTCGTAGGTTCGAGCCCTACAGGAGGCACTTTAAGTCAAGGATTGACAATGGTTTACGGAAAGACGATTTTCGGATAAAAGTTCGGATAAATCGTCGGATAAAACGGTGCGGCAAACGGGGAGGCGAAATGCCTCCCCGCTTCATGTCTCTGGCCTTTCCTTGGCGAACAAACCCGGGGCAAATCTGCAGGAAAAAGTGCGAACGGAATTCCAGCCGTAGGTCAAAATGCCTCACCGATCTTCAACCCTTCCACCGATGCCCATCGCTCTACAATCGCTCGCTCGCCAGCACTCGCCACTCGGTTGCATTTTCCTCGGACCTGGAAGATCTCCTTCGTCGGCATGTCTACATCGATGGTTAATACCCGGCGCTGTCCCCGGCGATTCACCAACTGCATGGACCAAATCGAAGCCTGGCGGCTGACACACAAGTCCGTGTAGGTCGCCACGCAATGTTGCATTTCTCGCCCTTCAACGAACAACGCCCGGCTCGTCAGCAACTCCGTGATCGTCCACACTCGCATGTTGCCCAGCGCCTCGTCGCCTTCAACCCACCGGAAGTCCTTGAACGGAGAACGCCGCCAGCTGATCGTCGGCTGGTTTTCCTCTCGTCCAAGCTCCCTGTGCCACGCATCGACTTGTCGCAAAATCGAAGCGACCGTCCGTCCCTTCATGGTGAAGTCTGGTCGTGGCGGCGGCAGTCTTCCGAACACGCCCGATGGCGAAACGCCCTCTTTCCACTCAAATCGCTGGTGCTGAAGGAAGTCCACCACCGGGCCAATCTGGGCGAGGTCGAGTGTTGGATGGTTGATGAAGAAATGCAGCACGCTCTCCCAGAAGTCCTCGTTCTCCAAAAACTTGCCGAGCCGAGTGCCGACGACAGCACGGGCCAGGGTTTTGCTGCCGCCGAGCCCACGCACCTGCGCCCAGCGAATGGCTTGGACAGCGGAGAGGTGATGTGGTGCTTGGGCGAATTGATGGGCCATCGCCTTGGTCAACCGCAACGGCAACTTGGCGGTGCGGATGTTCTCGCCTCGGCCCAAGTGCTTGTACCAATCGTGCTGCGGCAGCTTTTCGCCGGGCGGCAGATCGAGCCAAGCGGAGTTCATAAATGGTGGCACCGGATACCGGGCAAGGAGATGTTGAGCGAGTGCGTTGAACTGCGGCCACGGATTCTGTTTGACAGGATTCCACGTTTCAACGGGCCTGAGCCAGTCGCCATGGTACAAGGATAGCGCCAGCAAGCCGGTGTTAAATCCGATCCGATTGTCGCCAGCACGGTCGCTTGGATGAAGCAGGTTGGTCCGGGTCAGGACGTGCCGAACCAAACGTTCGTAGGCAGGCGGCACTCCGTTGTATCGCTTTGCCAACGTCCGGGTGTCGTGAATTGCATCGTCCAGTTGTTGCTTGGCCGTTTCTCGAAATAGTCCGTCTCTGCGCATGATGAAAGCTCCCACGCCATCTGGGGTGTCAGATGGAAGAAGGTTGAGGGAAATCGACACGCCTGGATCGGCGGCGATTACCAGCTTTCAGTGCAGATGCGGATGGTTAGATTCATCGGTAGACTGACCTGAGCAATCCCAAAGTGAACCATGCTCTCTTGCCGGTTGTCTTCACCGGCACTGGATGCCTGGGACAAGGTGAAAGACAATCTTGTGCCAGGCTGGGTTCGTCTTTAGGTCCGTGATTGTGAGGCCAACACCATGCTGCTGACGATCACGACGACCCACCAACCGGCCAATGACCTGGGCTATTTGCTTCATAAGCACCCGGAGCGATTTCAATCGTTCGACATGAGCTTCGGCAAAGTCCACGTCTACTACTCCGAGGTCAGCGCCGAGCGATGTTCGGCCTGCCTGCTGCTCGACGTGGATGCCGTGGGCATGGTCCGAGGCAAGAATGCTGACCAGAATTTCCTGCTGGCGCAGTACGTGAACGACCGGCCTTATGCGGCCTCGTCCTTCATGAGCGTTGCCATCGCCCAGGTCTTCGGGTCGGCCCTCCAAGGTCGTTGCAAAGATCGGCCCGAGTTGGCGACGACGGCGATCCCGCTGACTGCAAGGATCGACGTACTGCCGGTTCGTGGTGGTGAGCGCTTCCTTCGGGCAGTGTTTGAGCCGCTGGGCTACGAGGTCGAGACCGTGCGTTCCCCGTTGGACGAGCGGTTTCCCGAGTGGGGCGATAGCCCGTATTTTGCAGTGACCATTCGCAAGACGACCTTGCTGGTTGACTTGTTGACGCACCTGTACGTCCTGATCCCCGTTTTCGACAACCGCAAGCACTACTGGGTTGGCGACGACGAGATGGAGAAGCTGCTTGCCAAGGGCGAAGGCTGGCTGGCCGATCATCCCGAGAAGGATGAGATCACTCGGCGCTACTTGAAGTTCCAGCCCAGCCTGTACCGCATGGCGCTGGCCCGCCTTGTTCAAGAAGAGGAGCCGGAAGACGGCGACGAAAACGACCGGCCCAAGGAGAAGGCCGAGGAAGTTCTGGAAAAGCCGCTCAGCCTGAATGAACAACGGCTCGGGGCGGTCCTTGCCTCATTGCGAGGAAGCGGTGCCAAGCGAGTGCTTGATCTCGGCTGCGGCGAAGGCAAGCTGCTCCGTGAACTGCTCAAGGACAAACAGTTCGAGGAGATCGTGGGCATGGATGTCTCGGTACGCACACTCGAAGGAGCCCAGCGCCGACTCAAGGTGGAACGCTTGCCAACGATGCAGGCGAACCGACTCAAGCTGATTCACGGGTCGCTGATGTACCGGGACAAACGGCTCGAAGGTTTTGACGCAGCCACCGTTGTCGAAGTTGTGGAACACCTCGACCCTCCCCGGCTATCGGCCTTTGAGCGAGTGCTGTTCGAGTTCGCCAAGCCTCGGACGGTTGTCTTGACGACGCCGAACCGAGAGTACAACGTGACGTGGGAGGCGTTGCCAGCCGGGCAGTTTCGCCATCCTGACCACCGCTTCGAGTGGACCCGGCAGGAGTTTCAGAGTTGGGCGACGGGCATCGCTTCCCGGTTTGGCTATCAGGTGCGGTTCCTGCCGGTGGGGCCGGAACATCCTGACCTGGGGTCGCCGACGCAGATGGGTCTGTTTCAGCTAAAGGAGGTCGATCATGGGCGCTTCCCGTGACGAGTTCGTCAAATATCCGAGAACGCCTCATCTCTTCGGCTCGAAAGGGACGGACGATGACAAGCATCTCAATGAGGCTGAATCGAATCAGTTCATTGCCGATGAGTCGTTGATCGTGGAGGAAAAAATCGACGGCACAAACGTCGGGATTCATTTCACGCCCGATGGGAAGATGGTCCTCCAGTGTCGGGGACATCTCATCACGCAAGGAATGCACCCGCAATACGACCTGTTCAAGCAATGGACGGCGGTGAAGCGGTTCGGGATCGAGGAACGGCTGGAGGATCGATTCATCCTTTTCGGCGAGTGGGCGTATGCTTGCCATTCGGTTCTCTACCGCCAGCTTCCGCACTATTTCTTCGAGTTCGACATCTACGACAAGGAAGAGAAAGCTTTCCTCAGCCTGGAGAAACGTTTGTCGCTGATCGATGGAACCGGAATCGAAACCGTGCCCGTTTTGCATCGAGGAGCCATCGGCAAAACGGAGCTTGCGAAATTGATTGGTCCGTCCTGGTTCGACAGCGAATTCGACAACCCGATGACCGGGCGACCTGACAACCTGATGGAAGGGCTCTATCTTCGAGTTGAGGCGGATGGTGTTGTTGCCGGGCGGGCGAAGTTCGTGCGGCCCGAGTTCGTGGAGAAGATCAAGCAAAGCGAGCATTGGCAGCATCAGGCAATGGTTCCGAACGCCCTCAAAGAAGGGGCGGACATCTGGCTATGACATGGGACGAGCTTTCAAAGGCATCGCTCGACGTGATCCTGGCTTGGGCGCACGATCAGTCTTGGTGTCGAGCAATGGCTGATTGCCAGCAAGACGCCGGGTGGCATTCTGAAGGGGATGTCTGGACCCACACGAAGATGGTCTGCGCCCAACTGCCGAAGCTTGACGATTGGCCGGCGCTGACGCCCCACGAACGGACGGCGCTGATCTTCACGGCCCTGTTTCACGACTCGGCAAAGCCGCTCACGTCGCAGATCGATCCGACGACGGGACGGATTACTTCGCCCAAGCACGCCATCAAGGGAGAGCATCTGGCGAGGTCGGTGCTGCGGGATTTGGGGTGTGGCCTGACGATTCGTGAAGAGATCGCACGCCTGGTCCGCTTTCACGGGCGTCCGGCGTTCCTGCTTGAACGAACCGATACGTCCCGTGAAGTCGTGTCCCTGTCGTGGTCAGTGAGCAACAAGCTGCTCTACCTTTTTGCGCTGGCCGATACCCGTGGTCGAAACACTGCCGAGATGGGCAGGCCCGAGGAGAACTTGCACTTATGGAAGATGGAGGCCGAGGAACACGACTGCTTTGACAAGCCGTACCGTTTCGGCAACGATCATGCTCGCTTCCTGTTCTTCCGGCACGAAAAGCCGAACCTCCATTATGTTCCGCACGAGGATTTTCGCTGTGCGGTTA
>JACQFG010000162.1 GCA_016200155.1 Planctomycetota bacterium
CATCGCGTCCTATGAGCTGGCGTATCGCATGCAATCGAGCGCCGAAGAAGCCGTCGATGTCAATCAGGAAACCGAGGAAACCAAGCGCCTCTACGGCTACGACAACCCGACGACGCAAGACTTCGCCCGCAAGTGCATGCTGGCGCGCCGGCTGGTCGAGCGCGGCGTCCGCTTCATCCAGATCTACTCCGGCGGCAATCACAACGACGAGAACTGGGACGCCCACGGCGACATGGTCTTCAACCACACGCGCCACGCCGGCCGAACCGACAAGCCGATCGCCGGCCTGATCAAGGACCTGAAACGCCGCGGCCTGCTCGACGAAACCCTGATCGTCTGGGGCGGCGAGTTCGGCCGGCAACCCACGGCCGAGTACGCGACCGGCACCGGCCGCGATCACAACGCCTACGGCTTCACCATGTGGATGGCCGGCGGCGGCGTCAAAGGCGGCGTCAGCGTCGGCTCCACCGACGAGCTGGGCGCGGAAGCCGTCGAGCATCGCTTCCACGTCAAGAACCTGCACGCCACTGTCCTCACGCTGATGGGCCTCGACCCGGACCGCCTGTCGTTCTTCTACGGCGGCCTCGATCAGAAGCTCGTCGGCGTCGAGGGAGCGGAACCGATCCACCAGGCGATGGCGTGAGCCTGTCGTTTTTTGGATTCTACATCGAAATTCGTTTGCCAACTGGCGTCCTGTTTGATAGCTTGTGGACGCTGGCACCACTGCCTCAGTCATTTTTCGGAGCCGCCATGTCGGGATTTATCGCCTACTTGGAGCAACATCCCAACCTTTTCGTCGCGCTGGGTGGCCTTGCCGCTATCTTGGGAGCTGGCGTCGGCTGCGTGATTCAGTACTTCGCGATGCGAGGACAACGGGATAAACTCGAGGTCGATTTGGCGGAGTGCAAGAAACGAGAAGGTGCGCTCGAAGAAAAGGCACGCACTCTAGAGGCCCAATTGAGCCAATTCGGCGAAGAAAAGGTCCGAAATATTTCGACAATCGAAAATATGCAGATAGATCATCAGACAAAAGTAACGCAACTGAACGAAGAAATCGAGCGATTTCAAGGTGAAGTGGAAACACGCGACCGCGCCATTACCAGACAGAAAAACCTTGTCAACAAGATGATGCAGATTGAAGGCCAACTTTGGGAGAAAAAGGCGCTGAGCGGGCCTCCAAAATTTTGGCCGTTGCAGGATCGAGGTATGCCGATTATTTCCGTTCTCAATCTCAAAGGAGGAGTCGGCAAGACGACCGTCACAGCTCACCTTGCTGCGGCGTTCTCAGCCAAGGGTTATCGTGTACTTGCCATTGACCTGGATTTGCAGGGGTCTCTATCGGGGATGTTCATATCTGCGTCGTTGATAAAGCAAAAATACGACGACAAACAGTTGCTACAACATTTTTTGAATAGCTGCACACACAAGCGAAAAGTCAACCTGCTCGATTACGTTCACCAGCCAATCTTTGAGGGACAACAATCCGGTCTCGTAGCAACTTCGGATAAGTTGGCCTACGCAGAAATGAACCTGACGATGTCATGGCTGCTTCGAATTGCGAAGAAAGACACGCGTTTTCTCCTCCGGCGTGCATTGCATCAAAAGCGGATCGCGCGGCAATACGATATCGTTCTTTTGGACTGTCCACCGCTGATTAACACGTGCTGTGTTAATGCGCTCGCTGCAAGTGATTATGTGTTGGTCCCCACCATGCCCAGCAAGAAGTCGAGCGAGCGAGTTCCATACCTGCTCGAGGCCATTAGACGGTTTCATGTGCACGTTAACCCACATCTTCAAGTCGCCGGAATCCTGCTAAACCGCACTCTGCGAGCTCAGCTAACAGCGCCGGAAAGTACTATCTGGGAACAAGTATTGGCGCAGGCTAAGGATCGGATGGGAGCACCGGTCTACGGCTTCCATACAAAGATCAGGCAAAACCCTGAAGTACGGCAACTGGAATCCGAAAGCACGTTTCTTGAACCTGGTACCGAATTGTTCAATACGTTCCGAAAACTATCGGAAGAACTGGAAGAGAGGATGCCGCGTGAATGTCGACGCCTTGCAAATTCACCTTACTAACCTGAGTCAACTCTTGCGAGGTGGCGGGGGCAAAGGCACGGCCAACGAACTCGACGAGTTTGTGCAATTGCTGCAACCATACCGCGATAAGAAACTTAAGGATTTGATTGGAACAATAAAGGACGCAGACGAAGTCCTTCGGGCCGCGCCACCCGCGCCCAAAAAAAGCAAAGCTGTTTCGGTCGACATCAGTAACATCTCCGCGCGAATTGTCGATCTTTACCAGCGTGCTGGGCAGCCTAACATTACATCCCAGGAAATCATGGACACGTTCGCTGAACTTCAGTCGGTTAACCCTAACGGAAAGCAACTGGAATCAATCGCCAAGCAAATTGGGGTGAAAGAGAAACTGAAAAAAGATGAACTCCTAAAGAAAATGCGTGAGACTGTGCTCGATCGAAAAGGCGCATCTGATCGTGCATACGCATGACCAGGAATCGTCGCTGAACCTACCGCTGCTGCGCTTGGCAGGCGTAAATTGGAGCTCCTTTGATACCGAAAATGCCAGATTCTCCGAATTGGGCACTAAACGGTCCCAGCTGGCATGGTCAATGCCCTGACTGTGGCGACGACATCGGCGAAGGCACGGAAGAATATGCCCAGCATATCATCGAGGGCTGTTCTTGTTTTTGCAACGAAATCGAGACCGACTGCTCATCCTCGGGCTTGTGTTTTCCCTGTCGTGGACGCCGGTTTCGGCACAGGACGCCTCGTGGAAGGTCGGCCTCGCCGAAGCCAAAATCACCCCGGACATGCCGGTCGTGCTGTCCGGCTACGGCGGACGCACCAAGCCGTTCGAGAAGGTCGCGGCCGATCTCTTCGTCAAGGTCATGGTGCTCGAAGACGGCAACGGGCAGCGCGGCGTTATCGTCACCAGCGATCTGCTCGGCTTTCCGGCCGCCGTCGCCGAGCCGATCTGTGAACGCATCACGAAAAAGACCGGCATCAAGCGTGAGCAGATTCTGCTCAACTCCTCGCACACCCATGCGGGGCCGGCGATCAGCCTGCGCTCGGTGCCGAAGGACTCGCCCGGCGAAGCACAGCGAACCATCGAATACACCCGGCAATTGCAGGACAAGGTCGTCGAGGTCGTCGTCCAGGCAACGAAACGCATGGAACCGGCCACGCTCGCGCACGGCAGCGGCGTCATCCATTTCGCCATGAATCGCCGCGAGTTCACCACTGACCGCATCATCCTCGGCGTCAACCCGCGCGGCCTCGCGGATCGCAGCGTTCCCGTCCTGCGCATCGACGGCGCCGACGGGAAGGTGCGGGCCATCCTCTTCGGCGCCGCCACCCACGGCACGACGCTCGGCGCCGACAACTATCAACTCTGCGGCGACTACGCCGGCTTCGCGCAAGCCTATGTGCAGGAGAAGCATCTCAAGGTGCAGGCGATGTTCATGCTCGGTTGTGCCGGCGATTCCAATCCGTATCCGCGCGGCACCATGGAAATGACGAAAACGCACGGCAAAACGCTCGGCGAGGAAGTGTGCCGGGTGCTGCAGACGAAGCTGCGCCCGGTGACGGGACCGCTACGGATCGCGTTTGCCAAGACGGAGCTGCCGTTGCAAACCTTGCCGCGCGAAAAGGTGGAGGCATTGGCCAAGGATAAACGTCATCCGCAGAACTACGCCGCCGGGCAGATGCTGGCTGTCCTCGACAAGGGGGACAAACTGCCAACGCACTACGCTTGCCCGCTGACCGTTTGGCAGTTCGGCAAGGACCTGACGCTGGTCGGCATGTCGGGCGAGGTCGTCGTCGATTACGTGTCGCTTCTCGAAAAAACGCTCGGCCCCAACCAGCTTTGGATCGCCGGCTATTGCAACGATGTATTCGGCTACCTCCCGTCGGCGCGCGTGTTGTCGGAAGGCGGCTACGAGACGCGCGGCCTGTACTCCGGCGGCATCGGCGTCTTCGATCCGGCGGCCGAGCGCGTCGTCGTGGAAACTGTGCGCGACCTTGCCAAGAAGGCAGGGCGTCAGCTACCGTAGACATCACGCTCCGCGTGATGAATCATCACGCGGAGCGTGATGTCTACGGTAACATTCATGCTGCAACTCCTCGAAAGCCTCGGCCGATTCACGCACTTCGCGCTCCGCGCGTTGCCGGCCGCGCTGTTGGCCTGGCGACGGCCTGCGGAATTCGTGCGGCAGCTCTATCTGATCTGGCTCGGCGCGATCCCGCTTGGAGTGATCGCGGGGCTCGCCCTCGGTTTTATCACCTGGATTCATCTGCACGGCGTTGTCGAGCCGCACCTGCGCGAGAAGGTGCCGGAGATCGTCGCGATCGCCATCGTGCTCGAATTCGCGCCGCTGGGGGCCGGCCTCATTCTCGCGGGACGCTCCGGGGCCAGCCTCGGCGCCGAGCTTGGCTCCATGAAGCAAGGCGAACAGATCGACGCCCTCGAAGTGCTCGGTTTATCCCCCATGACCCAGCTCGTCGGCCCGCGCGTGCTTGCGTGCATGATCACGCTGCCGCTCTTGACCATCCTCATGGCGTACATCGCGATCGGCTCGAGCTATCTCGCGGAATACCTGGGCGGCACCATGTCGTGGCCGCTCTACCGGACCTGCGTTCTGCGCGGCCTGACCGGGCCCAGCATCGGCATCGTCAAGATCATTCTCTCCACGCTCAAGACCGTCGCCTTCGGCTATCTCGTCGCCGTCACGGGCTGCTACTTCGGCATGAACGCGACCGGCGGCACCGAAGGCGTCGGCCGAGCGGCGACGCGCGGCGTCGTGGCGTCGATCTTTCTGGTGCTGGTCGCGAATGTGTTTCTGGTGAAATTGATTGAGATGATCAGTTGAGCGCTTGCGGCGTGGCAGTAGGTTTTGTTACGCCGCAAGCGGCATTAACGAAGTATTCCCTCAATCACCGATCCCACGCTCAACGGCAACGGCCTATTGAGCGCGTCGCGCACCTCGGCATGCGGATCGATGCCCAGCAAGTGAAACATCGTCGCCGACAGGTCTTCTGGCCGCACGCCGTCGCGCGATGGATACGCCCCGACGCGATCGCTGACGCCATGCACGTAGCCGCCCTTGACGCCGCCGCCCGCCATCAGGACCGTGTAGCATTGCGGCCAATGGTCGCGGCCGGCGATGTTGTTGATGCGCGGGCCTCGGCCGAACTCGCCGGCCCACACTACCAGCGTGTCGTCGAGCAAGCCGCGCAGGTGCAGGTCCTCGATCAGCGTCGGCAGCGTCTGGTCGGTGATCGGCAGCAGGTAGTCGTTCAGGATCGGATACATCGGCACGTTGTTGAATCCGTGCGTGTCCCAGCCGCCATCCACTTTCGATTGCCCGCCAATCGATTGCGCGAAGTAGACCGTGATGAACTTGACGCCGACCTCGACGAGCCGACGCGCCAGCAAACAGCCCTGCCCATACGTCGTTCGGCCATAGCGCTCGCGCATCGCGATCGGCTCGCTCGACAGGTCGAACGCCCTCCGAAACGATGGGCTCGTCAGCATCGTCAGGGCCCGGTTGTAGTGGGCGTCGATGCCGCGGGCGCGCGCGGAGATTTCGAGCAGCTCCGTCGAGCCGTCGATCAGACGCATCACCTCGCGGCGATCGTTGAGCCGTTGCGTCGTGATGCCTGCGGGCAGGCTCAGCTCCGGCAAGCGGAAGTCGTCCGAGTTCGGGTCCTGCTGGATGAAGAACGGATCGTACGTCTGCCCCAGAAAGCTCGCGTGCTGGCCCGGCGTGATCGAGCCGTCGGCGATGACGTGCGGATAGCTGACGAACGTCGGCGTCCCATTGGTCGAGGTCGCAAAGCGATCGACGACGCTGCCGTAGGCCGGGAACAGCTCGCGCGAATCGCGCAGCCGTTGATCGTCGGTCGGCGGCGCGTAGCCGGTGAGGCTGTAGTAGCCGGCGGAGTTGTGATTGCGCATCTCATGGCGCACGCTGCGAATCATCGTCACCTTGTCCATGAGCGGCGCCATCCTCGGCAGCATCTGGCAGATATCGATGCCGGGGGCGCTGGTGCGCATGGGCCGATAGATGCCGCGAAACTCCGGCGGCGCATCGGGCTTCATGTCGAAGGTGTCAAGGTGCGACGGCCCGCCATACTGATGCAGGAAGATGACCGACTTGGCCCGCGCCCGGCGATTCCCGGCGAGCCGAGCCGCGTAAGTGGCCGGGTTACGCGACGTCAAAGCGCCGAACAGGCCGGCGGCCCCGATTTGCAGCAGTTGGCGACGAGTCGGATGCATTGTTGTCTCCGGCGGAAGCAAAGTTCATCCCATTCATCCACACACACACACCCAATTTGGGACGATGGGACGAACTTTTCAACTTCAAAACTCATCCTACGATGGTGAAACGCGGTCGGCCAACGGACCTTGACAAGCCCCGACTACCGCCTCACACCCCGCACCCAGCGGCGGATCGTGTTCTTGATGGTCCGCCAATCCACGTCCCACAGCATCCGCGGCAATCGTTCCGGGTCGGCGTCATCGAAATAGACCAAGCTGCGCATCAGATGAGCATCATCCTCGATTGCGTGTTTTTTCTTATACCCGCGCAGCATTGGCCGCAGCGAGTCCGCGCGCCTGCCGAGCGCGTAGATGTCGACGAAATCCTTCTTGGCGCCGCGCTGAGCGACCGCCGCCAATTTCATGGCTGCCAGATCGGCGCGGCCGGCGATGCGGATCCCACCGAGCACGCGCTGCGGTCGAGCGAGGGACGGATAGTTGTGACGGATCAGGCTCACCGGAACACCGCCGACGTTTCCGTGCAGCGTTCCCGGCGCTACCGTATCGGTGACGAACGGAATTCCTTCCTCACGAAGTTCCTGGGCAAGCACCAACGGCTCGAAGCGCTCGGGAGTAAACCAATCAAAATCCACCGAACGGCGGTGGCCGAGATGCAGCGCCACCGCCGTACCGCCGACAAGATAGAATCCGCGGTGCGATAGCACCGGCCCGATCTGGGCCAGAACGCGCTCTTGTCGGCGAGTCAGGATTTCGGGGTGCAAGCTCATTCGCGATTTCGCCCCTCCCAAATCTGCCGGGCAGGATCAGCAAGCCAGGCGTTCACCTGACGCCTCGGCAGATCAAGAATCAACTCCCAAAATCGGAGATGCCGATTGCTCAACCCGGCCCCGCGTCGACGAATCAGCCAGGCCCGCAGCTCGTTGTCCGGAAAGCGCCGCCGCAGCCAGCGCAGCGAGGCCCAGTCCCCGACCGCAAGGATGCGAGCGATGATCAGGTCGCGGTCGGCTTCCCAGGACAGGCGGGCGAAGTCGTAGTCCCAGAAGAAGGGACGGAGGGTACGGGGGAGCTTGGTGGCACACACGCGTTGCTGCTTCATCCGCGAATCTCCGTGCTGCTTGCCCGCGCCGTCGCTTCAAGGAAGGATGCAAATAGCGTTGCACTTGCCCTCACGCGAAACAGATGGCTGTTTGGTGTTGGATACTCAATCGCGCCGCCTCGAAAAGTGAAATCCAGACCGCCTTTTCGATCCATAAAGGACCTTCCTGATCGATCTCGGCGTTGATCTTCTTTGCGTCATCGTTGCTCAACTCTCCGTTTGCAATCTGAATCTTGAGGGCGGGCGCGATAACGATCAATTCTTTCATCAGCGTGAAAGACGATCCGAGAATTCCACCTGGAATGAGGTCGCCATTGTCATCGACGATGATTTCCTTGAAATCGATTGGCAAATAGAAGCCCTCGCAATCGGAATGGCACAGCAGGTGGCTCGCCATCATGGCAGATTCCTCGTCGACCACCGGATCTGCCGCCGGGTCTTCAGATTCGGCAAGCGGCTTGGCGATCCAATCAGGATCTTGCATCACATGAGCCGCCACGCGCCTAAGGTGATGAAGATAGGAATACGAATAGCTGCCGATCGGCGTGCGGTCATCGAGCGGGGGAAGTTTTTCCGGTTCGGTGTGCGGCGGCAGTTTGTGCTCGGCAAGCACGGCGTTGAGGCCTGCCAGCACCTTACGAAACCAATCGGCGCCTTCCTCATCATTTTCGACGAGATCGGCAAGCTGACCGACTTGAACTGCAAGGCCCATTTTGAACTTCCTAGTTTTTCTTGATCACGCCTTCTTGAGCTTCGGCTCCACGATCGCGACGATCTTCGCAAGCCAGGCGATCGAGTCAGCGCGATCCTCGTCGGCATATTCATAGGCCACGTCGTACCGCACGGATTCGCTGAGGTTTTTCAACCAACTATATTTCTCCCGCGCGTCGCGAAGTTCGGGACATTGGGCCATCGCGTGGTTTCGTGCTTTGTGTTCGGTCGATTCCGGATCGAACCGAAGGTTCTGCTTGTCGATCAAATAGGCGTTCATCAGATGCAATGCCGCATAGAATCGAACGACGCAAGTCCAGCCGCGATGCGCGGGGAACTGCTTTTCCATCTCAGTCGCCAAGGCGACGTTCGTCAGGAAGAGAGCATGGTAGTCCGCCGCGTTTTCGCTCATCATCGCAGGTACACCAGTTCTGAGCCCCAGGGACCTGACTCGCTCGGTTTTCGGCCTTGATGGGCGCGTGTGTGAAACTCGAAGGAGATTTCGGGAAACGCTTTCTCGATCAGATCCTCCTGGCGGAGTATCCCTTTGAGGTAAACCTCGCGATGCTCCTTGACCACGGAATACACGTGGATTGTCTCGCTCACCGTGTTCACAAACACCGCGTCCACGGTCGGCACATTGGCAAGATGCAACCGGATCGCGTCACGCCAATCCTTGGGCCGGACGGAGGCCTTCCTGCCTGGCTTCTTCGGTTCTGGTTTTTTCGTGATCGTTTTCGGCATGCTCTTCCCCTTGTGTGCCGATGCTGCATGAGGGATAATTCCGATGGATCGCACCGTCGATTCTCACTCTGGGACATTATCCATGACCGACCGCGTTGCCGTCAATCCCCGGATTCACTTCGGCAAGCCCTGTGTCGGCGGCACGCGCATCCCCGTACAGAACGTGCTGGAACTCATCGAAGCTGGCCTCTCGTTCGACGACATCATCCGGGATTATTATCCCGACCTTCAACAAGACGACATTCGCGCTTGCGTCGAAAATGCGGCGGACGTCGGAGCCTGAGCGCCAGCGAAGGGTTCTGCGCGGCGCTCTGTGGCGCTCGGACTCCGACGATCACTTCCCCTTCTTCGCCGCCAGCACCACGAACTCCACGTCGGTGAAGCGCAGCTCGAAATCCTCGTCATCTCCTGGCGCCAGGGCGAGGAAGCCGAGCTTGGTGACGTCTTTGTAGCCCCGTGGGACTTGCTTGCCCCACTTGGGCTGGGTGAACTCGCTCAAGGGCGCGGCGACGCGCGTCCATTCCTTGGGGGCGACGAAGGTGTATTCGTAATCGCAATAGTACTTGACCACCTCGCGGCCCAGGCGGACGCGGTACTTCTTGCCGTCGCCCTTGGCCCAGAAGCGGAGGTGGGTGTAGGCGGTGAGATCCTTGGCGTCGTCGCCAAAGGGGAGGTCGAGGACGGCCCAGGGCCAGGGGTCCTTGCTCTTGCCCATGTGGCCGGAGAAATGGCCGTGACCTTTCGAGCCCTTGGGGCTGCCGTCCTTGACGACGGCGAAGGGATTGACCTTGGTGCCGAGGTTGTTCTCGTCGATGTAGGTCTGCCAGTCGGTGCCGAGCTTGGGGCCGGCGCCGTCGAAGGATTCGACGGGCAGGATCTTCTCGTCGCCGGCGTTGACCAGGGTCGGCACGGCGAGGGCCAGCAGCAGGATCGCGATCGTGTTGCGCATGGGAGACTCCGGTGAGTGAAATGGCGACGGTGGTAGTATATCGCCGCTTGCGGCTTAGCGTTCGCGCGACGCCACGCGAGCGCTAAGCCGCAAGCGGTGTCATATAATGCCCTCATGAGCGACACGCCAATCCCGCATCCCGCCCCGAGGCAAACCCAATCGTACCTGCGCGAACTCTTTCAGTGCAATCGGCTGCATCCCAAGAACAAGCTCGGGCAGAACTTCCTCATCGATCTCAACCTGATCGATCTGATCGTCAATGCGGCGGAGCTGACGCGGGCCGACCTTGCCCTCGAAGTCGGGTCCGGCACCGGCAGCCTCACCGCGCGGCTCGCGGAACTGGCCGGCGCCGTTCTCAGCGTCGAGATCGATCCAGCTTTTCACGCCCTGGCCGAGGAGACGGTACACGCCCATCCCAACGTGCGCATCCTCAATGCCGACGTGCTCAAGACCAAGAACCTGCTCAATCCCGACGTGCTGACGAGTCTGAACGAGATGCGCGAGCAATATCGGCCGCAGCGGATGAAGCTGGTGGCGAACTTGCCGTACGCGGTGGCGACGCCGGTGATCTCGAACCTGTTGATCGCGGGGGTCGAGCTGGAGCGGATGATCGTGACGGTGCAATGGGAGATTGCCGAGAAGCTGATCGCAAAGCCGAGCACGAAGGATTACGGGGCGCTGGCGGTGATGGTGCAGAGCCTGGCGGATGCGGAGGTGCTGCGCAAGATGCCGCCGAGCGTCTTTTGGCCGAAGCCGCAGGTGGAGTCGGGGATCGTCAAGATTGTGCCGAGCGCCGAGAAGCGAGCGAAGATTCCGGACGTACAGCGCTTGCGGAATTTCTTGCGTGATTTGTATTCGCATCGCCGCAAGAACTTGCGTGGGGCGATCATCGCCATGACGGGACATCAGCACGAGAAGCCGATCGTCGATGCGAAGCTGGCGGAGCTGGGTTACGCGGGCACGGAGCGAGCGGAGACGCTGTCGATCGAGCAGCATCTGGAATTGTGCGAGGCGTTTCCTTAGCCCGACGCGCAAGCGAGGGACGGCCCTCGCTTGCGCGTCGGGCTCAGAGATTATCGGCCCGGAATCGGTTCGATCTCGCCACGGAAGATGCGTTCCTATTGCGTGTTCGGCGAGATTATGATCACGTCGTCCTGGATGACATGACCCAGGTCCAGTGGCCCGAACAGCAGGTCGAGTGCCGTGTTCATGCTGACGTCGTCCACCTCAACCGACACCGTCGCGTCGAGATCTATGTTGTTCCGGCGCAACGCTCGCATATCAAGCAGCACCGGCACACCGCTCGCCGCCGTCAGATCCTTGACAACATCTCGCAGCGGCACGTTCTTGAAGTTCAAGCTGATGGGCTCGCGCAGGCGTTTCTCGATCGCTGCCTGTTTTGCCCGCGGGAACGGCTGGGCGTACAGATCTTGACGGCGTTCGCCATCGGGGATTTGCAGCTCCCTGGGCACGCCGTAATCGAACACGCGATGCGGGGTCACATCCCTCTGCTTCGCCGCCTCTTCGAGGGCACGCAATTCCTTCGGCAGCGGGGACGGCATCGACGGCGGGAAGTACTGGGGCGGATGCCTCAGATAATGCGGCGACGGCAACGTCAGGCCGGCTTCCGGTTGCCACGTCGGACCGTCGAACCATTCGATGGCTTTGCGAATCAGCCGCTCGAACGCGTCCGACTTCGCCGGTTCGGGAGCCGATTGCACTTTCACAGGCTCTGCCATGCTGCGCTTGAGGGCACGCATGATGTCGAGCACGGCGAGTACATCGTCCGGCGTTCGTTCGCCGGGTCGAAACCGGATGTTGAATTCCTTGGCCTTCGACGCAAGGAAACGTGCCTTGTCATGATCCCCGGCTTCGATGAAGACGAAAGCGTCCTTCACGATCTGGCGCACGAGCATCCGATCCGCGCGACGGGTGTCGTGTTCGTCGAGCCAATCGATGCCGCGCTGGACGAGCC
>JACQFG010000193.1 GCA_016200155.1 Planctomycetota bacterium
AGCTTTTGCGGGTGTACATCAGGAACCCGCTGATGCCGACGACCAGATGGCTGAGCATGAACAGCGGCACACAGAACAGGGCGCCGGTGTAGCGTCCGACGTTGAAGGCTTGATCGCCCTGGAACCGCGGTTCGGTCATCGTGACGAAAATGTTGTACGGGCAATAGACCGTGAGAACGACCAGCGACAGAACGGACACCGCCATGAGCGCGATCGCCGGGGGCGCGAGCAGCGCCTCGGCTCGCGCAACCTTGCGGCGGCGACGACGTCTGCGCAGTTCGCGTTCGTTGAAGTCGTCGTCGCGGACGTCGAAATCATCATCGTAGCGTCGCGTCATGGAACGCTCGCTTACAATTGCTTCTTGGCGAACTCGACGATCTTGTCAAAACCCGCCGGGTCGTGGATCGCGATCTCCGACAGCGATTGCCGATTCAGTTCCGACAGCCCTTTTTGCAAGCCGTGAATGAGCTGACTGTAGCGCAGGCCACGCGCCCGGCAGGCGGCGTTGATGCGGATGATCCACAGCCGGCGGAACTGCCGCTTCCTGACGCGGCGATCGCGGAACGCATAAACGCGGCCGCGGATCAGCGTGACCAGCGATTGGCGGTAGAGGTTATGTCGGCTGGCGCGAAAGCCCTTGGTGAGCTTGCGCGTGCGGGCGCGCCCTTTGCGCATGGGCACGCCGCTATTTGCACGAACCATGACTTGCTCCTTTCGAAAAGATCAAGCGACGGCCAGGAGCATGGAACCCTGGGTGCGTCGCGATGCTCGTTTACGTTTAGCGCTCGCATGGCGCCATGCGAGCGCTAAACGTAAACGACGAAATCGTCACCCCCCCATGGCGGCGATGTACTTCTGGGCGACGACGCCGGTCTCGGCGACCCGGCCGCGCAGATGGCGTTTGCGTTTGCCGCTCTTGGGGCTATTCAGATGCTTCTTGCCGGCCTGTGAGCGTTTCAGCTTCCCGTTGGCGGAAATCTTGAAGCGCTTGCGGGCGCCTTTATGTGTTTTCATCTTCGGCATTTTTCGACTCCGCTCAAAAAAACAACTCCCTTCGCGGTCGGCAAAGAGAGTTATTTGATATATGAAATCGTCGGCGTGGCGGTAAGGGGTCTCACTTCGGCGCCAGCATCATCGACATGCGCTTGCCTTCCATGGCGGGCTCCTTTTCGATCTTGCATATTTCGACGAGCTTTTCGCGCATGGCGTGCAGGATCCGCTTGCCTTCCTCGATGTGCTGCAATTCGCGGCCCTTGAACATGACGTAAACCAGCACCTTGTCGTGATGCTCCAGGAACTTGCGGGCCTGGTTGATCTTCGTCTCGATGTCATGGATGTCGGTCTTGGGGCGCAGACGAATTTCCTTCAGTTTTTGCTGATGGGTCTTCGTCTTTTCCTTTTGTTTTTGCTTTTGCTGGAACTTGAATTTGCCGAAGTCCATGATCTTGCAGACCGGCGGCTTTTCGAGGGGCGCGACCTCGACGAGGTCCTGGCCGGATTCGCGCGCCATCTCCATGGCCTGCGAAGTCGGAATGACGCCCACCTGTTCGCCGTTGGGACCGATCAGGCGGATGGGGGTGATGCGAATCTGCTCGTTGACGCGCGTCTGGTGCTCTCGACGATCGCGATCGAATGGCGGGGGGGGCAAGTCGGTTATTCTCCTTCTCAAGACTCGTTGGCAATCCGCAACGGCCCGATGCCGGCGCGGATCGGGATGAGAAGCCTCGGCTAGAGGCGTTTCACCCGGTTGCTATTCTTGCATGGGCGGGCAGCACGGTCAACGGCGAAACCAGGATTTCGCGCGGTTTTTCAAACCCAGGGGTGAGGTGCTCCGAACCCTGGGATCCCGATAATCATGGGGGCGTCAGCTTCGGAATGATGGTCCCCTTCTTCTTGACATCGACCTTCGGCGGGGCGTCCTCGCCGATCTTGTACAGCGGCGTGCGTGTGAAGAGGTTGCGCGGCCGCAGTTCGAATGTTGTCCAGTAGATGACGGCCTGGCCATTGTTCGTGCTGTTGCCGCCGATGATGCCGTCCTCCGCGCGCGGCGTGTGCAAGCCGGAGGACGAATGCCAGAGCACGACGTTCTTCTTATTGAGCGGAAGCAGTTTTTGGCTCAAACCGCCGCCTTGCGGGTAGAAATAGTCTCCGAGCTTGATGTACGTCTTCTCCGGGCCGTCGTGGCGTGTTATCCAGAAGTCGTGGGCGGTGAACTTCTCGTCCGGGAAGCGTTCGTGCCGGGCGATACCTTGCGGATACGTGACGAGGTCGTAGCTGATGGGCAGCGCCGGCCCGTTCTTCGTCGGCGTGGCGATGGCATAGTTGGGATTGGTGACGCGCAGGCGCGTAAACTCCCGTGGGTTCCAATCGACGAAGGTCTCGGTGACGAGTTCGGAGATATTGAGCTTGCCGCCGTCGGCCTGTTCCTTGGGATCGGTGGGGAGGCGGACGACGGAGACCTGGTTGACGTTATTGTTGCCGTCGGGTCCGAGTTTCATGCCGATGCGCCAGTAGCTGCCGTGCATGTGCGAGGCGTCGAAATGGGGGAAGAAGTTATAGCCGGTGGGCGAATGGCGAAAGACGATGCCCCCGTCGTCGCGGAAGCCGTACTCGACCATGTAGGTGTAGTTCGACGCCTGGAAGTTGGCGTAGAGGGTGAGTTCCTCGCTGCGGCGCGTGATGTTGCCGTGCTTGTAGGCATGGCCCGTGTCGCGCAGCTCGGCGATGACCTGTTTCTTCGAGCCCATCAGCTGGCTGACGGCGCCGCCTTCCTTCGCGGACATGGTGACGTAGCCGCCGACGCCGAGGTCGAAGAAGCGGGTGCCGCGGAAATAGTACGGCACATAGAACTCTTGCGGATGGGCGTCTTCGATCACTTGAATCCACTCGGCTTGCCGGCCGGGCTTGAAGTACGCCTTCTTGATCTTGAAGAGCTTGGTTGAGCCGCCGCCGCTGATCTTCAGTCCCTGGTCGTTCGCCTGCTTGCCAGTTTCCATGTCCCAGGTGATCTTCCAGGCGGTGTCCCAATTCGGGCTGTTGGTCGGGAACTTGACAACGAACTCGCGGTCATCGCTATCCGGGGCGATGGCGAGCGGCGGCTTCTGCTTCTCCCCCTTCGCAAGCACGGTTGGCTCGCTGCCGGTCGTGCCCTTGTTCTTGGCGACGAATACCTCGAAATCGGCCACATCGTCGACAAATCGGCTCACCATCTTGCGCAGCCCCTTGTCGCTGACGCCCAGCTGACAATCGAGCCCTGATTCGAGGACGACGCCGAATTTCTCATAGCGGACGGCCCGCGTCGTGACCGCGGTTTTCTCGTTGTAGCGGTTGAGGACCTCCAGCGAGGGGTTGTCCTTGATCGATGACTTGAGCAGGAGCCGCTTGCCGTTGTCGAGGCGATAGAGGACCAACTTGCGGTTCTTGAGTTCGATGTTGTACTTCCAGTCCTCGACGGACCAGCGGCAATCGAGCTGCTTGAGCACGTCGACGACCATCTCGTGCGAAACCGTTTCGACCGGAGCGGCCGTCGGCTGCGCGTACAGCGGAAACATCGTGCCAACCAAGACGAGCAGGCTAAGGAACAAGGGAGAGCGCATCTAGGCACCTCGCACATGAGGAGTTGGGACCGTTACTGATTTTCACCATTCTACCGCCGCGGTGATTTGAAGCAAGCCGATTCGTGACCTACAGTTGTTCAGGTCCCCCACGCTGCGAGGATGCCATGAGTACGACGCTTGCTCCCCAAGCGATTCCTGCGTCGATTGCCAAGCCCGCCAAGTCCTGGCTGGTCAGTCCGTGGTTCGATCTGCTGTTCCTCGCCAACCTGGCTTGGCCCCTTGCGGTCCTGCTTGCATTCTTGCAACCGCTCGATGAAACCAATCCGCTGAGTTTGTTCCAGATCTATTTCCTGAGCACGCCGCACCGCTGGATCACGCTGGTGCTGGTGTTCTGCGATTCCGAGCGGTTCTGGAAGGACCCCGTCAAGTTCGGCGGACTCGGCCTGCTGCTCGTTGGCCTGGGACTCGCGCTCGTCGGCCTCGCCGGCCTGGTCCCGTTCGCGGCTAACTCGCTCATGCTGCTGATGATGGTCGACTACGTCTGGAACGCCTGGCACTTCGCTGCCCAGCATGCCGGCATCGCGCGCATCTATGGCCGAACCGCGCGGCCGGAGCAATCGCTGCCGCACGTCGAATTCGAGAAAACCGCGATCCGCACGCTGGTGCTGTGGGTGTTCTTCCGCCTCGCCATCCACATCGGCACGACGACGCAGTACGGCGCCAACATCGCCTGGATCACCCCCTGGCTCGGCTGGATCGACCCGCTCATGTTAATTGCTCCGGCCCTTCTGCTCGTCCGCGAAATCGCCGCGTTTCGACCAGCATGCGTTGGACGCTTGATGTACATCGGCAGCGTGCTCGCGTTGTATTCGGCACAGCTTGTCGCGATTCGTCTGCAGGACGGGCCCTGGATGATGGCGTTCTTTTTTGCGGGAGCGATCTTCCACGCAGTCGAATACCTCGCCATATGCAACTGGGCCGTGCAAAAGCGCACGACCGGCATCTGGAACTATCAGATCACGCGCACGGGGCTCGCAGTGATCGTCTTCATGGGATTGATCGGGGCGGCCAATTACTTTGTCAACGCGCAATCGGTCTACGCGTGGCAGCTCGCGACGCTACTGGTGTCGCTGCTGCACTACGCTTACGACGGCATCATCTGGCGCGCGAAACCGGCAAAAACATGATCGTCACTTTTTCTTCTTCAACGAATCGCCCAGATCCTCGCGCATGCGATCCGCCAGCCCTTGCAATCGACGCACGACCTCGGGGTTGCGAGCCGCGACGTCCATCTTCTCGCTCAAATCGGCGTCAAGGTTGTACAACTCCAGGCCGACGTTGAGTTGCTTGTAGGCCGCCGGCTTGCCGTCGGCGCCCGCCTTGCCGCCTTCGAGGCTGCGGTAGGAGTGCGGGAAGTACAGCTTCCACGGTCCGCTGCGGACGCCGTGCAGCTCGTTATTCCAGTAGAAGTAGTACGCCTCGTGCGGGCTTTTCGCGCCGGCTTCATTCATCAACAGCGGCGTGATGTCCTTGCCGTCGAGCTTGCCGGCCGGCAGTTTCGCGCCGGTCAGGCGTGCGATCGTCGGCAGCATGTCGATGGTCATCGCGGGTTCGGGCTGCGTCTTGTCCGCGGGAATGCGGCCCGGCCAGCGCGCGATGAACGGCACGCGCACGCCACCTTCCCAGGTCGTTCCCTTGCCCTCGCGCAGAACGCCCGCCGTACCGCCGTGGTTGCCGTAGCTGAGCCAGGGGCCGTTGTCGGACGTGAAGATGACGAGCGTATTGTCGTCGATGCCGACGTCCGCAATCGCCTGCAGAATCTGACCGACCGACCAGTCGAGTTCCATGACGACGTCGCCATAGGTCCCGGCTTCCGACTTGCCCTTGAATCGCTCCGAGACGAAAAGCGGCACGTGCGGCATCGTGTGGGCGACATATAAGAAGAACGGCTGATCCTTGTTCTTCTTGATGAACTGCACCGCCTTGTCGGTGTAATCGGTCGTCAACTTCGCTTGATCGGGGTTCTTGGCGATCACCTTGTCGCCTTCGATCAACGGCAAATCGGGGATGTTGGCCTTGCCCGGTCGGGGGCCCATGTCATTGGAGTACGGCAGCCCATAATACTCGTCGAAGCCGCGCTTGGTCGGCAGGAACTCCGGCAGGTGGCCGAGGTGCCACTTGCCGACCATGGCGGTGCGGTAGCCGATCGCCTTGAGCAGCTCGGCGATGGTGACGTGTTCTTTGGGCAGACCGTTCTTGGCCGCGGGGCCGAGAGCGCTGAGGATGCCGGTGCGATTGGAATACTTGCCGGTCATGGGCGCCGCCCGCGATGCGGAGCAGACGGCCTGGGCGATACTCGTTTGATAGCGCTTACCGCACAATAGATATCACCGTCCACGCAGTTCCTTGAGAAGTTCCGCGTGCTCATTCGCCAATTCCTTTACAGCGTATTGCAACCGGACATGAAAATCCTTGTCCGTGAATTTAATCTGTCTTTTGTGATCGAATATCGGTTTCCACCACTCGTCAGCGATACTCTCGTGATAGAGCAATACAACACGTAGGTCTAACCCCAGCGCCATGCCGGTCTCAATGTGAACCCAGGCAGCCGGCGCATAAAGTCTTTCCTCGGAGAGCTTGACGTCCTGGGTCAGGATTCCCAGGAACAGGCAGCAGGGTTTCATCTTCGAGCGGATGTGCTTGATGACATCTCGTGCCGTGCCATCAAGTTCCATGCCGCTCTTAACCTTGAATTTCTTTTGCAGCAAAGCGGTTTTTGCAGCTTTCATGTACTCCTTTCCGGTTTCTTCCGAGTATGAAACAAAAACCTGTGGCCGCTCCAGCCGCTCTTTCAGGCTCGGCTCCTCCGTGTATCTGGTTTTCAGGAGCTCCAGGTAGTCCTTACGGAGTTTGATATCGTCAACTCGCGAGTCTGCTTCGATTTCCTTAATCTTGTCATTTACCTTGGCGAGAAATTCGTCTGGCTCATACATGGGCTACCCTCCCAGCAACATCGACACGGATCGGTCAAATGCCGGCCTATCGCTGCGAAGTTCCTTGTGACCGTTGACAAGCTTCTCAATCTTGTCAAGCACTTGTTGTCCCGGAAGAAGTCGCTTCGCTTTTGAACGTGCCACGATCCAGCAGGCAGAACGCGCTTCGTTTTCGGAACTCCACGCTCTGAAGCCGAGAAGATTGTACTTTTCTTTCAAGACACTTGCCAGTCGGCCTATCGCCCCGGCATGGTTTTCAAGCGTCACCACGAAATCCACGATCCCTAGGCCCGCATATACAATGCTCAACCTCATCAACTCGAGGCGTCCACCTATGCTTACCAAGCCGAACGGCTTCACCAATTCGTGAATCGATTTCCCGAAACTTTTGGCATAACCCTGGGGAAGCTCGCTGAGAATTTTGGGTGGCAACGCGACGGTCCCACCACAGAGGCCGAGGCGGTGTTCACGATATCTTCCCCTTATGTGGTGGAGGTGCCAAAGCTCCGGCAGTCGCGTAATGTTTAGACTCGGGGAAAGGCGGCTTAGGAAATGCAGCTCCTTGATGAACTCAACAATTAGCTTGCGTCGCAGGTCGTCCAAGCTCGCGTCGTCAAGTGTGCGACGCTCTTCAAAGTCACCGTCAATCGGAGACCGATATCGAAGACAGTCGACTACGAGCCTATTTATATGATAACGCGAGTCATCGCACGTAATCGTATCGGCGAGGATTACATTGATTTTTTCCTGCCCTAGCAACGACGTCAGTCTCGCCAGAATCCCCGGAATTTCGGCTGCCTTCATCGTGATCTCCCAGACATCCTGCCAGTAATCTTTCTGGATCGGAGTCAGGATGAATTCAGCGAGCTTCGGGTCTTCATTATTGGTGCCATCATTGGCTGGATGATCGTGGCTTGAGTGATCGGAGTGATACAGCCAACAATCCAGCCTATCGTCGAGCGGATTATGCCCCGTCGCCCATGGAACGAAGATTCTGGTTTCTTCAAGATTGAGAAGGTGCGGACTGGTCAACATGGGCGAAGATCCTCGCCTCCAAAGGAGACACGACCCTGATATATCCCTATGGTGCTTCCGCAATAATGTCAATTAGCTGTGCATCCTCGAGAGATTTTCTCCCGATTCGATGATACGTCCCTCCTCAACCGCCAGCTCCGCGAGCCGGGCCTCGACGCGCTCCTCCGGGACGAACAATTTCGCGAGCCGCACATACGTGCTGTGGTGCCGCGCCTCCGATTCGAAAAGGTCGCCGAAGAATGCCGCCAGCTCTACATCCGCCAGATGATCGCGCAGTAATCCAAAGCGTTCGCACGAGCGCGCCTCGATCAACGCCGCCGTCAGCAAGCGATCGACCGCCCGCAACGGTTCCTGCTTGTTGCACAACGCGCGCAGCCGTTCGCCGTAGCGGCTCGGCGGGATCTTGCGAAAGCGAATGCCGCGGCGCTCGAGCAGGTCGAGCACCAGGTGAAAGTGGCTCAATTCCTCCTGAACGATCGCCGACATGGCGCGCACCAGCTCCACGCGATCGACATAGGCGAACAGCAAATTCATGGCGACACCGGCGGCCTTCTTCTCGCAGTGAGCGTGATCGATCAACAGCTCTTCGAGATTCGCCGATACCTGCTTCAACCAACAGGCCGGTGTCTCGGTACGGAGATTCAACATGGAGAAATCATAGCGTCTGCGCGGACTGCGCGACAAGCGCCAAAACGGGTTGACGGCGCGTCGGCGTCACGTTATAGGACTGCTTGCGTTTGGCGTTCGCACAGCATTCTCCGGACGACAACCGCCCGTCGAGGGGTTTCTATCATGAAAAAACGCAAATGGGGGATCATGTGCGGCATCGGCTTCGTCTTGCTGGCGTGCGGCGTCACCGCGCTGGGCGCCGTCGCCAAACACGAACCGAGCTTCTATAGGCAGAACCAGCCCCCCTCCAGCGAGGCGAGCCGCGAGTTGGCCTTTTCCTTCGTCCGCCATTTCGGCGAAATGCTCGCCAAGCGAAAACAGGAAACCTGGGCTTGCGACACCACCGAGGCCGAGCTGAATTGCTTCTTCAACGAGATCTTCGTCGAACGCGGCGAAGCGGAGGAGCTGCGCAAGCTCGGCATCTCTTCGCCCATCGTGATGCTCGAGGACAACCGCGTTCGCCTGGCGTTCCGTTACGGCTCCGGGTTCTTCAGCACGATCATCTCCTACGACATGAAAGTCTGGCTCGTGCCGAGAGAGGCCAACGTGATCGCCATCGAGATCGAGCGGGCCCGCGCCGGCGCGTTGCCCATCTCGAAGCAATCGATCCTGAATCAGCTCGCCGATTTCGCCCGCAAGCAGAACTTCAAGGTGAAAATGTTCCGCCACGAGGGGAACGCCGTCGCCCTCATAGATCTGCAGGGCGATCAGCCGCAAGCGAAATCGATCCTCACGACGCTGAAGATCGGTCCGGGCACGCTGAAGATTCGCGGCAAAACGCTGGAGCACGCCATCCAGCCCGTGGACCTCAAGGACGTGAAGGTCGCCGCCCCGCTGCCGTGACCCGCCGGTCCTCGTTTAGCGCCCGCGCGGCGCCGCGCGATTGCTACGCCGCTAGCGGCAACCACACAAACCGCCAGCGCATTGCTTGCACTAATTCCAACGCCACCGGCCCGGCCACTCGATTCCCGCGCATGACCAATCTCCGCGCATCGGGCCGAGAATCGGTGTCCTCGTCAAAGTCGCCGGCGTCCCAGCGTCTCACCATACCACGGTTGCCGCTCACAGGCCCTTCGTAGTCAAGGTACGCGATCCGATGATCGCCCAGCGCCGTCGCTTCAATGACGCGCCCCGGCGTCGGCGCCTCCGCGAGCCGCCACGTCTGCAGCACATCGCCGGCTTGCAGCATCAGGTCCCAGTGCAGCACCGGATGATCGTGTTCGAGGATGACGAATCTCACAACGGCTTCTCCGCGACGCAAGGACGGCTCAATAGCGCATCATGATCTCTTGCTGCGGCACGCCGGCGAGGTCCTCGAAGCCGCCCGCGATGATCTGGTCCGCCAGTTCGCCGACGTCGCGGAAGTATTTGTCGGAGGGCCGTTCGCCCGTCAACTTGCGGCGCATGTCCTGGCACAGGATATCCGCCGACGCAATGGCGATCGGCGTCTTCTTGCCATGCGCCCACATCAGCGTTACGATCATCACGATCGTGTCCTGCACGCGCTGCGACAGCTCCGCGATCCGGCACTGACGATCCGCGAGCTTGAGCTGATGCTTCTTCATCGCGCCGGACAACTCCCCCGCGTGCGCCTGGCACATGTCCTGTGCGAATTGCAGATGATCCGCCAGCTTCGCATCGAGCCCCGCCACCGTGGCGCGATCGCGGCCCAGGAACTTGCGTCCCATCGACCATTTCGCATACGCTCCCAGTTCGCCGCGCAGCTTCCACAGGTGGCTCGGGTTGAGCGGGTTGAAATCCTTGATCTGGTGCGTCTGCAGCGCC
>JACQFG010000194.1 GCA_016200155.1 Planctomycetota bacterium
CACTGAGCCTCCCACGAGCGATGCACCGACGTCACCGGCCCGCGCGAGCTGTAGAGATCACCCTCCTCGCTCAGCACAAGGTTGGTTGCCAGCCAGCCGACGCACAGCAAGAGCGCACCCCCGCCGAGCCGCTCCTTCCAGCGAGCGAGCAGATCCGCGTGCCGATGGCAATCGAGTGGCGTCCGCATGGGTTAACCCTGCGTCATACGAGGTATTACTTTCGCACTCATCCGCCTGCCAAATCGGCACGTTCAATCGCCGACCAATACGTTGCGCGACGGGGTGACTAGCTGTGTCTGCGCAACGCATTCCGCAAGTAACTAATCAACAAGGACTTAAGTACGACAAATTCGTTGCGCGCTGTGCGGCAGGCCATTCGTCGTCCTTATTCGTCGATTTCGTGGGGCACGTTTTCAACGTGCTCCTGCCGCCAGGGGCACGTTGGAAACGTGCCCCACAAAACCGATACGCCACCGAAACGTCACCAGTACCGTAGCGCCGAGACGACATGCGCCGCCAGCAGGACCAGCAGCGCCACCGACAGTGGATAGTGTACCCAAAGCCAGTTGTGCAGCCAGAAGTGCATGCGGGCCTGGCTGTCCCAGTAGCGCCGCTGCCGGCACAGGCTTTCCAGACCGTCCACCGCGTCATGGGCCGCCGGCGGAAGCTGAGCCTTCAGATCGCGAAATAATGTCGCCGCCCGGCTCGCGCTGGCCAGCGGCGAATCGCTGCCACTCAGGTACGGCGCCACCTGCTCGCGATAGAAAACCGCCAGCCCTTCCGCCTCCGCAATCGGCGTCGCCGGCATGCGCACGCTCGCCAGCCGTCCCACCGCCACGATCACCGGCCCCGCGCCGCCAACCGGTTCGGCGGTCGCCGCGTCGGCCTTGACCCCGCTCGTCGCCGCTGCCAGCTGGTCCCCGGCCGACACGAGTTGAGCCACCGAGTAAGCCATCTCGGCAAACGTCATCTCCGAGGGGAGTTCCTCGACCATCAGCCGGGGCAGCACGTTTTGCAGGACCAGCCCCCAGACGCCGCTCAGGATCACCAGGATCAGCACCACCATGAGCGTCGTCGTCAGCGTGCCGCCCAGGCGAAAGCCGCTGTGCAGGATCAAGAGCGGCAGACACAGAAGGCCGAGCCAAATGTGCGCCCGCAGCCAGGTCTGCGCCGAGCCGATGGGCCACACGCGCACCTTGCGCCGCAGCCGCTGCTGCCGCCCGGCCATTGCACTGCGTCATAGCCGGCAACGAGAAACCACGCGGTCGCCGACACCGTCGCAAGGAGGCACACGATCAGCCACGGCCGATGCTGCGGCCAATTCGCCCGGTCAAACAGCACGGCAATATCTCCCGCCGAGGAAACGTCCGCCGTTATTCATATGTTGGACGTGTTGCATTGTCCGCGCCGCCGACATATTATTGGCGCTTGAGTCAGAGCCTGAAGCGTGAGCGAAGGATTGGTCTTTCGCTCACGCTTCAGGCTCTGACGGCGATCGTGACAGAACATGGACAACCTCAAACTCTGGTATTGGCGCCCGATCCTTCCCATCCTGATCGGCGTCTGGATCGTCGCGATATTCGCGGTGCGCTGGTTCGCGCCCGCGCCGCCTGCGCCCCAGACGCCCTCATCCCGCCTGCAACCCTCCATCACGAATCCTAGCGCACTCGCCGGCACGCCGACCTGCTCCGCGCGCGGCTGTCACGGCGGCATCGACGCGACGCCGAACCCCGACCGCTGCCAGCAGAACGAATATATGCAGTGGGCCCGCGATCCCCACGCCGACGCGTACCGCACGCTCTTCAGCGAACGTTCGCAAAACATCGCCAAACATCTCGGCGACAAAAAGGCCCACGAGGACCCGCGCTGCCTTGCCTGCCATACCAACCTGCTGCTAGCGTCCTTGCCGCAAGATCGCGCGTTTGTCCAGCAGGAACGATTGTTCGGCGTCGGCTGCGAATCGTGTCACGGCAGCGCGACCGGCTGGCTCGCCGCCCACACCGCGCCGGACTGGCGTCAAAAGAAATCCAGGTACGCCATGCCCGACCTGGCCGACGCAACCGTTGCAGCGCGAACCTGCGCCGGCTGCCACGTCGGCGCCCCAGGCCGCGACGTCAATCACGACCTGATCGCTGCCGGCCATCCGCGCCTTGCTTTCGAGTACGGAACCTACCAGGCGAAAATGCCGGCCCACTGGCGCCCGTCAAAGAAATCGGACGCCCACCTCTGGACCGTCGGTCAAGTCGTGACTGCCCAGGCCGCCCTGGAATTGCTGGCTCATCGCGCCAACGCCGGTCCGTGGCCCGAGTTCGCGGAGTACGATTGCTTCGCGTGCCATCATTCGCTCACTCAACCCAGCGCAAGACAGGCGCCGAGTCGCCGCAAGCCAGGCACGCTCCCGTGGGGTTCGTGGTATTTCGCCTTGACGCGCGACGTCGCCGGGCCGCTGCCCGCTCTCGACGTGCTGGAGAAAACGATGCAAAAGCCGTTGCCGGACCGCAAACAAGTTGCGGCGGACACTGCGGCCGTCCTCGCCGAGATGAAGAAACACCACGAGACCGTCGTTTACGAAAACTCACGTAAACGCATCCTCGATCGTCTCAGGACCGGCACGCTCGCCGCCGACGCATCGTGGGACAGCGCGGAACAGCTTTACCTGGCGCTGCACGCTCTGAAACCGTCAAGTGGGTTGAGCGATCTGGCCGTTGAACGTGCGTTCGCGGCAGGCTTCGACGGTCCACTATCGTGGCCGCGCGATCGCCGCGGACCGTTTCAGCCGAGCCGGTTTGTCGAGAAATTGAAGTTGCTTGCAAGCGAATGAGCTTCACTCAAGCCAGTTCTCGACGCGCAGTCGCGGTCGAAGAAGCGATCTTCCGCGACAGGAATTCGTACTGCCCGCTTTCGGGAAACGCGTGAACCGTCAAATGGTCCGAATCGAGGACGATCATTTCTTCGCTCGGCGGGACGCAGGTTTCTTGGCGTAGCGCCGCCGGGCCTTTTCGCGATCCTTTTCGCGAATTTTGAGTGCCTCGTCAAAAATCTCTTTCATCACCTCGTCGCCCGAAAACATGCCCATGTTGCGCAGCCACGGTTTCTCTGCCTTCCCATTCGTTTGATCGGCCTGCATTTGAGCGACCGTTTGCTCCAGCAGTGCCACCCGTTGTTCCAAAGAAAGGTCAGCCATGTCAGCCTCCTCCACAATCGCAAAAATCAAGATGGACTTTGCTCCCCGCTACCTCCATGATAGGCGAGTGAGCCAACGCCCGACAACCGGAACTGCTCATGTCCACTGCCGAACATCGCCGGCTTCTGGAGATCACGGACGACATCCATTCCTGGCGCCGCTGGGGCCCTTACCTCAGCGAGCGCTCCTGGGGCAGCGTGCGCGAAGATTACAGCAGCGACGGCGAAGCATGGGACTACTTCCCGCACGACCTCGCGCGCAGCAAAGCCTATCGCTGGGGCGAGGACGGCATCGCCGGCGTTTGCGATCGCTATCAGCTCCTCTGCTTCGCCCCCGCCTTCTGGAATGGCCGCGACTCCATCCTCAAGGAGCGTCTCTTCGGCCTGGCTCATCGTGAAGGCAATCACGGCGAGGACGTCAAGGAATATTACTTCCATGCCGACAACACGCCGACGCATTCGTACATGAAGTACGTCTACAAGTACCCGCAGCGCGAATTTCCCTATGCCGTTCTGCTGCAGAAAAACCGCGAGCGTGCCGGGCAAGGCCCCGAGTTCGAGCTGCTCGACACCGGCATCTTCGACGACGGCCGATACTTCGACATCGTGATCGAATATGCGAAAGCTGACCCCGAAGACCTGTGCATCCGAATCGAGGCGTTCAACCGCGGCCCCGACCCGGCCCCGCTGCACATCTTGCCGCACCTGTGGTTTCGCAACACCTGGGCGTGGTGTCCGCAGCCAGGCCCCGAACCGATCATCCACGTCGGACCGCGCGGCCCCGGCTTCGTCAGCCTCGTCACCGACGACTCCTCCGTCGAAACGCTCAGCAACATCCCCGTCAGCTATCGCCTCGGCAAGCGCACGCTCCTCGCCTCCGACAATGCCTCCTTGCTCTTCACCTTCAACGAAACCAACATGGAACGCGTCTTCGGCCCCGACAGCAAGAGCCGCAAGCCCTACGTCAAGGACGCCTTCCACCGCTGGATCGTCAGCAAGGAGCGCTGCCTCAACCCGGAGCAGCGCGGCACCAAGGCGGCGCTGCATTACTATTTCCCGGCGGTGCCCGCGGGCGGCTCGGTGGTGGTGCGTTTGCGCATGTCAGAGCCTGAAGCGTTAGCGAAGGATGGGCGTCCTTCGCTTACGCTTCAGGCTCTGACGGACGTCGACGCCACCATCGCCCAGCGAAAAACCGAGGCCGACGAGTTCTACAACGCCCTGCACAAACCGACCGCAACCCCCGATGAGCGCAACGTCCAGCGGCAAGCGCTCGCCGGCCTCCTGTGGACGAAGCAAAGCTATCTCTTCGACGTGAATGTTTGGCTCAACGGCGACTTCCCCGATTGGCCGCCGCCGGTGGAGCATCAGCACATTCGCAACAAGCACTGGCGCCATCTCAACTCGATGCGCATCATGACCGTGCCTGACAAGTGGGAATACCCGTGGTTTGCCGCCTGGGACCTGGCGTTTCAGTGCGTCGCGCTGGCCCTCGTCGATCCGACCTATGCCAAGGATCAGCTCTGGGTGCTATTGTTCGAGCAGTTCCAGCATCCTAATGGGCAAATCCCCGCTTACGAGTGGGAGTTCTCCGACCTCAATCCGCCGGTGCATGCGTGGGCTGTCTTTCGCGTCTTCCACATCGATCGGCTCAAGACCGGCAAGCCCGATTTCGCGTTCCTGGAGCGCTGCTATCACAAGCTGCTCATCAACTTCGCCTGGTGGATCAATAAAGTGGATCGCGAAGGCAACAACATCTTCGAGGGCGGCTTCCTCGGGCTCGACAACATCACCGTCGTCGATCGCAGCAAGCGCTGCACCGACGGCGCCGTCCTCGAGCAGGCCGACGCCACCGGGTGGATGGGCATGTTCTGTCTGAACATGATGCGTATCGCCCTGGAGCTGGCGAAGAACAACCCCGCCTACGAGACGCTCGCGGTCAAGTTCTTTCAGCACTTTACGTACGTTGCCGCCGCCATGAAGAACATGGGCGGCCGCGATTATCAGCTCTGGGACGAGCGCGACGGCTTCTTCTACGACGTGCTGCGCTTTCCCGACGGCCGATTCCGCAAGTTCCGCGTCCGCTCCCTCGTCGGCCTGATCCCGCTCTTTGCCGTCGAGCGATTGGAACTATCGTGGATCAAGCCATTCAAGGATTTTTCGAGCTGCTTCCACTGGTTCCTCAAGAACCGCCCCGAGCTGGTGCGCGACGCCGTCCACACCGTCGACCACGACGGCGAACGCTCCTACGCCCTGACCATCGTCAACCGCGAACAGCTCGTCCGCCTGCTGGGCCGAGTCTGGGACCCGGCCGAGTTCCTCTCCGACTTCGGCATCCGCAGCCTGTCGAAGTTTCATGCCGACCATCCCTACGACTACGACGGCAACCTCGTCGGCTACGAACCCGCCGAGGCGATCTCCAAGATCAAGGGCGGCAACTCCAACTGGCGCGGCCCCATCTGGCTGCCCATCAACTACCTCCTCATCGAGTCCTTCCGCAAGCTCGCCAAGGCCTATGGGAATTCGTTCACCGTCGCCCTCCCCGACCAGCGCACGCTGACCTTCCAGCAGATGGCCCGCGACCTCGCCGACCGCCTGATCCGCCTGTTCACGCGCGATGCATCCGGCCGACGGCCGGCGCAGGGCGACGCACGCATCTTTCAGGAAGCGTGGCGCGATCACGTACTGTTCCACGAGTACTTCCACGGCGACAACGGCGCGGGTTTGGGGGCGTCGCATCAGACGGGCTGGACGGCGCTGGTGGCATCGCTGCTGGATGAGTGGCGAGAGTAGAGTGAGGATCGCCGACGCCCGCTCCGCGCAAAGCCGCCAATGAAGACAGGTGATTGCTCATCTTGGCGTGGCGGAGAAAACATCGTTGAATTCGAGATATCCCTTGATGATCTTCTTTTCCACCAGGCGGATTCTTACCTGTGCCGGGACGATCCCCTTCTCGAAATGAATCTCCGCAGTGATATGCTTCGGAGAAAAAAATTTCGTTTCGCTCGCAGGGGAGATCGCCTTTTTGTCCTTGTCCAGAACCACATGATCGATTGCGTGCAGCTGTCTCATGTCACCGGCTTTTGCGGCGAACCATTTTTGCATCTCCGCTAACTCTTCATCTCGAAACGGCTTACCCCCATTCAAAACATCGTCCGTTCGTTTCTGAATCTCCTCCAACCTCTGCGCGTCGGCGCCGCGCAATTTCGAGTCCCATTCGATCCTGTATTCAAGGGAGCCGTCGCCGACCTTGGTGATACGTGCCTTGATGCCGCCAAAGGGCTTGAATTCAATGGCGTCTCCGGCCGATGCTGGGACAACGATCTCTTCCGGAGTCAAAAAGACCGCCCCTTCGAACCTGGCGCGCAGCTTCAAGCGCTTTTTGAACATTTCCTCCGGAACAACGAAATAACCGCGCCCGCTATACTGTTTGCCCAGCACCTGGACCTGCCTGAGGACCATCGGTTTGCCGTTCGCATCCTCAAGAGTCGCATCGGAAATTCCGGAGGGGCCTTGCAGTCCTATCGATCCCTCGTGTCCAAGGCATTCGGCATGTACCACGATCGCAGCCGCGACTTGTCCATCGTTCAATTTGAGCATTTTTGGGGCCCAATGGATACCGACATGAAACGGACCGATGATCTGATAACGCGGATACACATATTCCATGACCGAATTGAAATGAATCTCCTTTTTCTTGTAGACCCAAATGGGCAAGTTTGCGCGGATCGATGTTTCCGCCACGGCCTTCCAGAATGGCGCCTCCTTCAATTTGAGCGACAGCTTCTCGTCACCCGAAAAACTCTCAAAATGCAGGCCCGATTGCCGCTCCAGTTCTTTCATGACCTCCTTGAGCGGCACGTCGGCGACGTCGAGGGTGACCCGTTTGGTGTACTTCCAATCGCCCAAGACTTCGCTGAGTGGCTTCAACGTCTGGTCTGATGCACCGGGGGACTGAGCATGCAAGACCGTCCAGAAAACAGCGGTGCCGAGGACTGCCAGTGTAATTAGACGGAACATGATTTCTCCAAGCGTGTTCACCTCGCCGGCCGCTCACATTCGTTCGCCCGGCAACTGCCTGGCTGAGTGGGTTCGTCGAGTGCGTTGTGGTCGGGGATACGGTCCCTTGACAGACTGCCGATGGAGAAGACAATATACGTATGAGCACAACGGATACACAACCCACGGGCATTGATGCGCAGGTCGTCGCAGACTTAGATGCCGTCATCAAGCAGATTATCGACGGCACTCCGATCGATCCCGAAACGTCGCGCCGAATCGAGGAGCGTGCCGATCGGATCACGGAGGAAATCCGCCGCACTCGAGGCGTGATGGACGATGCCCGGTTCCAGGCATTATTGCACGACGATGACGACGCATGAAGTACGTTCTTGACGCCTCGGTCGCGATCTGCTGGGTTATTCCCCGCCCGCTCTCCTCGAAAGCCATTGGGCTGCGCGATGAGTACCAGCAACAAATCCATGAACTCCTCGCTCCGGCCATCTTCATCGACGAAGTGGCCGGCGCCCTTACAAAGGCCGAGCGTCAAAAAGACATCGCCATCGGTCAGGCCGCCCCGCTCTACGCCAAGGTCATGAACAATCCTCCTGTTCTGATCGCACATGCGGCGCTGATCGCCCGGGCCATCGACATCTCGTCCCGAACCCGGAGCGGCTACTATGATTGCCTGTATGTAGCTTTGGCAGAGCAAGAAGGATGTCCGCTCATCACCGCCGACCAGAAGTCGATCAATAATCTCACACCTCATTTTCCATTCGTCACGCCTCTGGCGAGCCTGCCTTGAAAAGCGAACAGGGAAGGAACAGCGTCGCTTTTTTCACCTGTCGCCAAACTATTTCCCGCCGCCCCCGTCTTTTGCGGTGGAAGTTGGTGCTTCATCTCTTGCACGAAAGGGGTTGCAAATGTTGCAAACACACGATCGGCGGCGATTCCTGCAAACTTCGCTGGCGGCGGGGTCGGTCCTCACGCTTGCCGGCGCGGAACTCTCGCACGGCGAACCGGCACGGCCGGCGGCGGCGACCAATCCGGCGGCGCGGCCGGGGCGCGTCAACTGGCATGCCGACTTCGCGGCGGCCTGTGCGGCGGCGCTGCGCTCGGGCAAGCCGGTGTTTCATTTCCACATGCTCGGCCGGCTGGACGAAAAGTTTTGCTGAACGAACGCACGTCTGGCGAGAGCCGTGTTGTTCTCGCGCGAAGATGTTTCCAACTTCATCAACCAGAACTTCGAGCCCGCATGGGAAATGGTTCGCCCGGTTCCGATCGTGCGCATCGATTTCGGCAACGACCGGGTGTCGACGCGGACGCTGCACGGAAACGTGGCGACCTACGTGTGCCACAAGGACGGGCAGGTGATGGACATCCTGCCGGGCATCTACACGCCGGCGGAGTTCAGGTCGGCCCTGGCGGCGCCGCGAGCCCTGGCGGTCGAGCTGGCCGCGACGGCGCCGGCGGCGCGGTTGACGGCGGTGCGCAACTATCATCGCGGTCGGGCCCAACGCCTTCGGCCGCCGCCCCGCGTCGGCGGTCCCAACGGGCAGTTTCCGGCTCGCCGGGCTGACGTCGGCAAGGGCGCCTTCGAGATTCCGGTCGAACTCGCGGTCGTGCGGGGCGCCGTCATCGCGCCGGTAGCGCCGGTGGCCAGGCCTCGCACCGCTGCGGAACTCGCCACCTGGGCGCCGCTCGTGACCGATACGCAGATCAACGAGAACCAGCGCCGCCTGCAGATCCACGATCATCTCACGACCGCGGACGCCGTTCGGCCCGAGCAGATCAAACGCTGGCTGTACCGCGACGTGTTGCACGCGGATCTGGATGACCCGTATCTGGGGCTGGGCGAGGATTTCCTGGATACGCTGGAACGCTGACCGGCTTGCGTTTAGCGTTCGCAAGGCGCCGTGCGAGCGCTAAACGCAAAGCCCCATATCAATTCGTCTTCTGCACCGCCGGCAGCTTCGGCATCAACCAGCGCCACCAACGCCACAGCTTGGCGCCGAAGGTGCCGCGCAGGTCCGCCAGCTCGGCGACGCATTGCTGATACGCCTTCGTCAACGCCGGGTCCGGAATGATCGGCGGGGCGAACGTGGCGGCGTCGGCGAGGACCTTGCGGGCACGCGCAAAACCGGTCTGCTTGTCGGTCGCCGTCAGCCACCACGCCCGGACCATCGCGGCGATCATTTGATGATAGCCGTCGAAGCCGCCCAGGTCCGACCCGTCGAGATAACGCTGGACCGGCAGCGTCTCGCCTTTCATCGCCGAATCGAACATCAGCCACACCTTGTGGAACGACGCGGCGAAATCAGGGTTCAGCTTCGTCAAGGCGTGCAGGCTGACCTTGCGGGCGTCATCGACTTCGCGCAGGCTGCGATGGGCTCGAATCAACGGCAAGAGCATGCCCGGCAGGGCCTTGGGATGATCGGTCCAGTCGGACATCCATTCGATGATGCCTGCCCAATCCTGAATGACGGAGAGGGCGAAACCGACCTTGGCCCAGCACGGCGTGTCCGCGCGCAGGTCGTCCTCGTGCGTGAGGATCCACCGGCGCAGGCCGCCGGGGTCCTTGGCGTACGCCAGCTCGATCGCGTAGGCGGCGATGCAGTTGGTGCGTTCGGGCCGGCTGCTGTTCATTTGCTGCACATCTTCGCCGACGTTGCGGTCGCCCATCGCCACGCGCAAACGCACCCACGGATCGCAGATGTGCGGGCCGAGGTCGAGGCAGCGGTGCAGCACCTCCTCCGCTTCGCTCCACCAGCCGGCCTGCACCACGAACATCAGCGATTGATCGATCACCCACGGCGATTTCGCCGACTTCTTGCACAGGTTCTCAAACTCGGCCGCGAACGGGCCCTTCTTGTTTTGATAGATCAGCAGATCGACGCGGCGCAGCGCCCAGTCGGCCGGCTCGGCGTGCTTCTTGGCCTTGTCGAGCAGTTTCTCGGCGCGCTGCCATTCGCCGGCGCGGACATAGACGTTGAAAAGTTGCCAGACGCCGAACATGTAGTTGGGCTGCAAATCAATCGAGTGGATGTAATCGGCGCGGGCCGCCTGCACATCGTTGAGGTTCTCCTTGGCCTGGCCGCGATAGCCGAATCCCACCGGGTCGCGCGGATTGATGACCACGAGCTGCTCGGCGACCGTGAGCACATCGACCCACTTCTGCTGCTGGCCGTACCAGTCGGCAAGCTGCATCCAGCCCCAGTAATACTTCGGATGCTTCTTGACGAGGTCGCGCATGGCGAAGATCGCTTCGGTGCGCTGGCCGGCGCGAAACATCACCCACACCCCCCGGCCATCGAGGGCGAACTGATCGATCGGAAAAGTCTTCTCCTTGCACGTCTGCCAGGCGCGCTCGAACTGGGTGCCGTTGCTGAGCAGCTCGGCCTTCAGATCGAGGAAGCGGAAGTTGCCCGGCAGCTTTGCGAGGGCCTGATCGATGGCGGCGATCCGGTCGGGCAGGTCGTTCGCCTGGTTCGGGTTCCAGCCGGTGGCGTACAGCAAGGCAAGGTGCAGGTTCGCGTTCGGTTCCTTCATCGCGTCCTTGATGATCACGTCGGCCTCGGCTTTCCAGCCCGCCAGGTCGACGGCGCGCGTCGCCGTGTCCAGCGCCGGCGGCACCGGGAACGGACTGACGCACAGGTCCTTGTAGAGCCGAAGTGCCTCAGCCTGATTGGCCTTGGCGGCGTGGAACTGAATCCGGCGTCCTTCGATCAAGCCTTCGAAGAGATGCTCCTCCATTGAGCGCAGCGTCGCCTCGGCGCCGACGAGGTCTTCGTCGGCAATCTGCTGATCGAACAGGGCAAACACGGCTCGCTGCAGGCACGGGTCCTTGCGATGAGCCGCACGCAGGTCGTTCAAAGCGGCGTCCTTTTCGTCCATGCGCACCAGCGCCTCGCCGCGCATCGCCACTGCCAGGGCCGATTGCGGGTTCGCACGCAGCAGGTCGTTGGCGGCATCGTGGACCGCCTTGAAGTCATTGGTCGCATAGCCCCAGTCGAACATGCGGTCCCAACCCCACTGATACGCCTTGTCCTCGCGCAGGACTTTCGCCATCTGTTGCTTGGCGATCTCGTAATCCCCCTTCATGGCGCTGACCCACGCAGCGCGCCCGCGCAGGTTGACCGGCGGCTTGCCCTTGAACGCCGGCGGATTGCACGCCTTGGCCGCGTCGTCATAGCGGCCTGCGTTGGCGAGCATCTCCGCCTTGCTGTCGTGCAAGTCGCGCGGGACCGGGTTGCGCGGATCGAACACATCGTAGCCGGCGGGATTGCGCTTGATCGCCTCATCATAAGCAGCGATGCATTCGTCGATGCGGGCGTCCTCCTCGTCCTGATTGGCGCATGCCGTCTGCACCTGGACGCCGGCGCTGAGCCAAAACCACGAACGTGCCTGGAGGGCGAGGGCGAGGCGGAGCCACGAGCGCCAGTTGCCGGGCTGCTTCTTCGTGAGGCTTCGCGCCATGTCGACGAGGTCCTTGACGCGATCGAGCTGGACGCACCAGTTGCTGACGATGTTCCACGATTCGTCGTGCCAGGGATCGAGCGCGATGCCCTTGGCAGCCTGCTTGATCGCCTCATCGTACTCCTGCCGGCGGAACAGCAAGTCGGCGTACTCGATGTACGGCGCCCCGGCGAGGGGAGTGCGGCGGATGGCTTGCGTGCAGGCTTTTTTCGCATCGTCTTTTTGATCGGCGCGCTCGCAGGCCTGGACCAGCATCCGCACGGCGTGAGGATAGTTCGGCGCCAGCTCGATGGCGCGCTGGAGCGAGCGCTGCTCGGCGTCGGTGTCGTTCAGGACGCGCTGCACCTCGGCGAGGTCGAGCCAAAGTTCTGCGATCGAGGGGAAGCGCCGGACGTTCTCCTGGGCCGCCTCGGTGCGTTCGCTCATCAGCTCGGCAAACCCGGCCTGCCGGCACACGCACTGCCAGGCGATCCACAGGTTCGGCTTGGCGTCGCGAATTCGCTTCACATGGCCCAGCAGCTCCCTGGGCGGGATGCCGTACTGCATGTTGACGACCAGAGTGACGATGCCGTTGCCGAACGTGGTTTGCCGCAGCAATTCCGCGCCGATAAAGCTGAGGACTTCGCGGCGTTCGCCGATGTTCTCGCACAGCCAGATGAGTTCCTGAATCGCCGGCTCGAAGTCGACGGAATGCCGGACGGCTTCGCGAAATGCGAACTTCGCTTCTTCGAATTGCCGTTTCCTTTTGTGGAGCGCCCCGCGCGCGAACCACAATTTCGCGTTGGTCGGGTCGAGCGTTTCGGCCGCGTCGAGGTGCTCCAGCGCATCGGCGAAACGATCCTGATCGGCCAGGTTGTACGCATACTCGATGTGCGTGTCGACGCTGGCGGGATGAATCGCGAGCAGGCCCTGAATCACGCCGTCGCGCGCGGCCGGTCCGTCTTCGAGAAGCCAGTCGTAGAGCTGTTTGTTC
>JACQFG010000150.1 GCA_016200155.1 Planctomycetota bacterium
CGAATTCACCGCCAGCGCATTCGTCGATATCTCCAACCGCGTGACTTATACCGTCTAACTTCTACCAACCGTTTACGTTTAGCGCTCGCGTGGCGCCATGTGAGCGCTAAACGTAAACGGCATGGAGTCATTCCATGCTCAATATCGGCAACGAAAAAGTCTCCCTCTGCTCGGGCGTGTCGCGGCGAAGCTTCCTGCAAGCGGGCGTCGCGGGCCTGGCCGGCATGTGGCTGCCCGACCTCATGAAGCTCGAAGCGTCCGGGTCCGTCGATCCGAGCGGGGCGCGCATCAAGAATTGCATCACGCTTTTCCTGGTCGGCTCGCCGGGCCATGTCGACACGTGGGACATGAAGCCCAACGCTCCGACCGAGGTGCGCGGCATGTTTCGGCCGACGCGCACCAACGTCAACGGCATCCAGATTTGCGAGCACTTCCCGTTGATGGCGCGGCGCATGGACAAGGTCGCGTTGATCCGCAGCCTGCACCATCGCACCGGCGCGACCCACGAGAACGGCCAGCGCTGGATGATGACCGGGCACGACTTCAACGCCGACGCCGTCAAGCCGCACACCGGCAGCGTGATCTCGCGCGTCTTCGGGCAGAAGAGCGAACTGCCTGCCAACGTCATCCTGCCCGGCCCGATCGGCAACACCGGTGCGGGCAACTTTCACGGCCAGACCGCGGGACACATCGGCAGCGCGCATGAGCCGTTCTTCCTCGGCGCCGACCCTGCCCTGCCGAACTTCCGCGTCGGTGATCTCGACGTCCCGGCCGGTCTCTCCGCGAGCCGACTCGACCATCGCCGCGAACTGCTCGCGCAGCTCGACGATCTGCAGCGCCGCACCGAGACCAGCACCACGATGACGCACGACAGCTCGTACAACCGCGCGTTCCGCCTGCTGACGTCGCAGCGCGCCAAGGACGCCTTCGACCTGCGCCTCGAAACCGACCGCACCCGCGATCGTTATGGCCGGAATACGTTCGGCCAAAGCTGCTTGATGGCGCGTCGCCTGATCGAGGGCGGCGTTCGCTACGTCACCGTCAATCACTTCGACACCGTCTTCGGCCAAAGCTGCTGGGACATGCACGCCGACGGCGGCGGTCTCAACAACACCTACCGCGATTACGAACGCCATCTGTGCCCGCAGTTCGACTGGGCCTTCACCGCCCTGCTCGACGACCTCGAAGAGCGAGGCCTGTTGCAAGAGACGGTCGTCGCGGTGCTGAGCGAGTTCGGCCGCACGCCGCGTCTGAACGGCCGCGGCGGCCGCGATCACTACCCCGACGCCTGGACCAACTTCCTCGCGGGCGGCAACATCCGCGGCGGACAGGTCATCGGCTCCACCGACCGCATCGGCGCCCGCCCCCACGACAACCCCATCCTGCCGCCGCAAGTGCTCGCCTCGATCTACCACGGCATGGGCATCAACCTCGACACCACGGTCATGCCCGGCCCCGGCGAACGCCCCGTCCGGCTGATCGAAGCAGAACCGATCAGGCAGTTGTTTTAATCGCCATGACCTACTCGTTTAGCCGCAACGCCGAAGGCGTGCGCGGGCGTCGCGCTTGCACCGATTTGCGTCGCGCCCGCGCACACCTTCGGCGTTGTGGCTAAACATCTTGGTTTACGTCAATGAAAACGATCCGACGATTCTTCGCCGTCGCGCTCGCCGTCGCTTGGAGTTCAGCGTCGTTCGCAGCAGAGCCGACGATCCGCAACCTCGACATCCGCGGCCTGCGCATCGCCGGCACGACGACGCTCACGATCGACGGCGACGACCTCGGCCAGGCGCCGCGCCTGCTTCTACCGTTCACCGCGAAGGCGACGCTCAAGCCAGGCGGCAACGACAAGAAAGCGGCCTTCGACGTCACGCTCGGCGCCGACGTCGTCCCCGGCTACCATCACCTGCGCATCGTCACCGACGGCGGCGTCAGTCTGCCCGTCGTCATCGGCGTCGACCGTCTGCCGCAACAACTCGTGACGGCCCCTGTCAACGAATTGCCAATCGCCTTGCACGGCACGGTTGCCGGCGGCGCGACCGTCGAGGCCAAGTTCCAGGGCAAGGCGAAGCAAAAGGTGATGGTCGAGGTCGAAGCCCTGCGCTTCGGCAGCAAGCTGCGGCCCATCGTGCACCTGCTCTCGCCGAAGAAGCTGCAGCTCGCCTGGTCCTGGGCGATGACGCCTCTGCACGGCGACACCCGGCTCGAAGCGACACTGCCCGAGGACGGCGCCTACACCGTCACGCTGCACGACGTCGAATACGCGGCAGCGGCGCCGAGCTTCTTTCGGCTGCGCATCGGCGAATGGGGGTATTTCGATCAGACCTTTCCGCAAGCAATCATGAACAAGGGCAAATACGAGGTCAACCTGATTGGTTCGGCGACTCCGACCGCTGTCGTCGTTGAGTCCAGTGAAAAAGCTCGCCTGGTCCCGATCGCCTGGCCGTCCACCGCCGTCTGGAGCGGGCCGCGACCTTTCATCGCGATTAGCTCGCACAACGAACTCATGCGCGACGTCAAGAGCGATCTCGTGCAGGGTCTCGCCAAGCCGCCGGTCGCCGTCAACGGAAAACTTCTCACTCCGTTTGAAGAGCACCGCTATCGCGTCGAGGTCGAGTCGGGCAAAAAGGTCCGCCTCGAAGTTTTCGCCGAACGCCTCGGTTCGCCGATCGATACGGCACTCGTCGTTCGCAACGAGAAAGGCGATCAGCTCGTGCGGGCCGAGGATTCGCCCGGGACGCTCGATCCGGTCCTTGAGTACACCGTGCCCGACAAGACGACTTCGATCATCGTCGGCGTCGTGGATGCGCAAGGACGCGGCGGTCTGCGCGGGATCTATCGCCTCGTCATCGAGCCGCAAGGCGCGATCAAGGACTTCAAGCTCACGACGAATGTGCAACGCCTGTCGCTGCCGATCGGCGGACGGATCGTTGTGCCGGTCACGGTGGAGCGTCGCGGGCATCAAGGCAAGATCGACCTCACGCTCAAACTGCCTCCTGCCGTAAAAGCTAGCGGGACGACGATCGCCGAGGGCGCCGACGGAACGCTCATGACCCTGGAGCGTGCCGAATCGCCGTTCGAGGCCGTCGTGACGACCTGGACCGGCCGCGATGACGCGAAGAACGAGTCGCCGCTCGCGATCAAAGGCCATCCGATGGAACGCGTGCAGCCGTGGCTAGCGAACGAAATCGCGATCGCGCCGAGCAATGTGAAAGCCGCCGAGTTCGTCGTCGATTGGCGCGATCTGCCGCCCGATGTCGCGCTCGTTCCCGGCAGCAAGTTGACGTTGCCGATCAAGACGACGCGCGCCAACCCGAAGACGTCCGTCAAGCTGACGCTGCTGACAAGTCAAATAACGCCGCTCGTCAACAATCAGCCCGATCCGAACAAGGCGATCCGGCAAGAGAAGCCGATCGAGATTCCTGTCAACATGCCCAACGGCGACGTGGTGGCGTTGACGCCGGTCGATCTGTCGGCGCCGGTCTATGACGTGACGGTGCAGGCCGAGCTGCTCGACGCCGCCAAGAAAACGATTGCGGTTGCGTACACGCCGGTGCGACGGATGGTGGTGAAGCTGCCGCTGGTCGTGAAGCTCGACGGTCCATCGCGTATCGAGGCGGCGCTGAACGCGAAGACCGGGGCGACCATCAAGCTGCAAGGCAAGGTGGAACGCATCGGGGGCGTCAAATCGGACGTGCTGCTCGCGCTCACCGGATTGCCGGCAGGTGCGAAGGCCGACCCGGTGACCGTGAAGGCGGATGCGAGCGATTTCGTGATCAACGTGACGATCCCGCCGACAACGCCGCCGGGCGAAATCAAGGGCGTGAAGCTGTCGGGCTCATTCGCGCCCGAGCCGAAGACGCCGGCGGTGCGCGTGCGCAGCCGGGATGTGGACGTGACGCTCGTTTTGACGGCTCCCGCCAAGTAGACTAACCCCAGGGTATCCGCCTGCGAGGACAACTATGATGAAGCCAATTCATTTGACATACCTTGTAGCATCGCTGCTCGCTTCGGCTTCCCTGGGCAGGGCGCAAGACACGGCTGTTCCCGCATCGATCGTCGTGCAACCCGCGGGCATCGAGATCAAGCACCAGCGCCATCCGCACGCACTCCAGGTACTCGGCGCGTCGGCGGACGGCTACACGCTCGATCTGCGGGCGCAGGCCAAATACGCCAGCGCCGACGTCAAGGTCGCAACGGTCGACGCGAACGGCTGGGTGCGACCCGTCGCCAACGGTCAAACGCAAATCACGATCAACGTTTCCGGCGTGACGACATCGCTGCCGGTCAAGGTTGCCCTGCCTGCGGCCGAACCGCCGATCAGCTTTCGCCACGAGGTGATGCCGGTGCTCTCGAAAGCCGGCTGCAATTCCGGCGGCTGTCACGGGTACTCGCTCGGCAAGAACGGCTTCAAGCTCTCCCTGCGCGGCGCCGATCCGGACCCCGATTACCTCTACATCACCAAGGATTCCTTCAGCCGGCGCGTCAACTTCCAGACACCCGACGCCAGCTTGCTCGTGGCCAAGGCGCTTGGCGATGCCCCGCATGAAGGCGGCGTGCGTTTCGCCCGCAACAGCCTGTCGAACCAGATTCTCGTCAACTGGATTCGCCAGGGCGCTCCCGGCGATCTTACCGACAAGGCCCAGGTCGTCAGTGTTCGCATCGTGCCCGACAAGCTCATCCTGCAGCCGGGCCAGAAGCATCGCGTGCAGTTCATTGCCGAATACGACAACGGCGTTTCGCGCGATGTCACGCGCCTGGGCATCCTGACGGCCAACAACACGCAGTTCGCCGACGTCGAGGAGGAAGGCATCGTGGTCGCCGGCGATCCGGGGGAGACCGCAGTCGTCGGCCGATTCGAGCGCGTCTTCGCGGCGACCAGCGTCATGGTGCTCAAGCCGGACCCGAAGTTCACGCCGACCGCGCCGCCGGAGAACTTCATCGACAAACACGTCATCGACAAGCTCAATCGGCTCAAGATCGCGCCGTCGCCGATTGCCGGCGACGAGGAATTCTTGCGGCGCGTCTATCTCGACCTGATCGGCGTGCAGCCTCGCCCCGACGAGATCAAGGCGTTCCTGGCCAACGCAGACGCCAAGAAACGCGACAAGGTCATCGACGCCCTCTTCGAACGCCCCGAGTACATCGATCACTGGTCGCTCAAGTGGGGCGATCTCCTGCAGAACTCGCGCACCAGCGCCAGCTCGCAGTCGGTCTACCTCTTCCGCGAGTTCATCCGCGGCTCAATCGCCTCGAACATGCCGATGGACGAATTCACGCGCAAGATCGTCACCGCCAGAGGCGGCGCGGCCGACGATCCGGCCAGTGTCTACTTCGCGATGAGCAAGGACACCAACGACACGCTGGAACGGGCCACGCAAGTGTTCTGCGGCGTGCGCATGCTGTGCGCGCGCTGCCACAGCCATCCGCTGGAAAACTGGACGCAGGCCGACTACTACGGCCTGGCGAGCTTCTTCAACCAGGTGAGCGTGCGGGCCGACGTCCGCGCGCCGCAAGGCGTGCAAAACGCGAAGTTCATCCAGCTCAACCTGGCCGCAGGCAACTCGGGCAACCCGCGTTCGGGCCAGCCGCAGCCGCCGCGCTTCCTGGGCGGCGCGGAGCCGAAGCTCGCGGCCGGCGTCGATCGCCGGCAAGCCTACGCCGATTGGCTCACCGCGCCGAAGAACCCGTTCTTCGCACGCGGCCTCGTCAATCGCTACTGGAGCTACTTCTTCCATCGCGGCATCATCGAACCCGTCGACGATATCCGCAGCACCAACCCGCCGATCAATCCCGCGTTGCTCGACGCCCTGACCAAGGACTTCATCGACAACAAGTTCGACGTCCGGCATCTCATGAAGCAGATCGTCCGCTCGGCGACTTACCAGCGTTCGAGCATCCCGACGCCGTCCAACAAGCACGACGAGCAGAACTTCTCGCACGCCATCCCGCGCCGCATCCCGGCTGAGGCGCTGCTCGATTCGCTGATCCAGGCCACGGGCGTTCCCGAGAACTTCCCCGGCGTCCCCGCCGGCTTCCGCGCCGCCCAGCTCCCCGACGCCAACAGCGAGAACGCTTTCCTGCGCCTCTTCGGCAAGGCCCAGCGCATGGAGGCCTGCGAATGCGAGCGTGACAACAACTCCAACATGCTGCAAGCCTTGCACTTCCTGAACGGCAAAGCGATACAGGCCCGCGTCGCCAATCCGGCCGGCCGGGCGACAACGTTTGCGCGCCAAAAGATGAGCGATAAGGAAGTGATCACGGAGCTTTACTTGTGGTGCGTCGCCCGAAATCCGAATGCCGCCGAGATGCAGAAATGCGAGAGCTACCTCAAGACGCACGCCGCCCAGCGCGTGGAGGCGGTGCAAGATTTGTTCTGGGCGCTGCTGAATAGCCGCGATTTCGTGCTGGTCCACTGATTCACACAATTACAAAATCATGCGTACAAAATCATGAGTCAACTCTGATGATTTTGTACGCATGATTTTGTTTCTCATGCACCGGTCGGCGGCTTATCGATCTTGATCGGCGGCCGCGGCGATTCGACGGGCCATACCCGGCGGACGCCCACATAGCCGACGAAAATCAACAGGCCGATCGGCACCACGATCACCACGCCCACGATGAGCACGGACATGGCCCAGGCCACAACCTTGTAGGCGAAATACAGGCTCCGGTTGACGTAGGAGCCGAGCCCTTCGTCGCTGGGGGCAATCGGCGTCCGGCCATTGAGCACCACGCTGATCTGGGCCGTCGCCAGCTCGTTGTCCGGCACGCTCGGGTTGGGCGTCTGCTCCCAGTCGAGGAGCTTGCCTTCCTTCTTGAACTGATGTACGAGCACGTCCAGCGTCGCGACCGGCACGGCCATGACGAGGTTTGTCGAGGCCTGCCCCTGGCGGTTCGTGCCGCTCTTGCCCTTGTATGCTTGCCCCTTGCTCGCCTTGACCAGCTCGATCAACTCGCTCGCTTTCTTGTCCACGTCCTGCACTTCGATTTCCAGCCGGACGATCTCGCGCGGCGGAATGGCGCCGATGCCGAAAAGCTGCACGACGTAGCCAAATTTCTGATCGGTCGAAATCTCCGTGACGCCCGCTTGCGTGTTGACCTTCTTGAGCACGGGGCCGAAGGTCTCGATCAACTTGTCGATGTCGCCTTTTTTCCCCTTGGGAACGTTGAAGTCGAGGAACGCAGTCGCCTTGTGCTTGTCCTGCTCGTTGATCTTGCCGTCGCGGATCTGTCCGCTGAACTTGTCAACCAGCTCGCGCAGGGCGGCGTACTTGGCCGGCACGTCGTTCGAGGCGATCGACATCTCGACGGAGTTTTTCGGGCGGATGTTGACGATGTTGTTCAGCGTCAACTCGAACCGGACGTCATTGACGCGCTGCTGCGGGTTGATCGCCTTGCCGGTGCCGCCTTCCGCGGTCTGCGTTTGCGTCGCTTCAAACGTCGAGACGATGCCGAGCTTCTCGATGGCCTGGCGGAACTCTTCTTTCTTGTCGGGCGGGATATCGGCGTGGACGGTCGCCTCGACCTGGCCGGCAGGATGCTGCTTCTCGTCGGACTTGACGAGCCGGCCGCCCAAGTCCTTGACGGCTTTCTCGGCCGCCTCCCGCGCCGTCTTGACGACACCGACCTCGACGCGCATCAGCACCTTGGCATCGACGACCATGGCGGCCGCGGCCTGGATTTCCTTTTCGGTCAGAGTGATCGTCAAGGTGGACAGGGCCACCTGGTTTTCGAGATAGATCTTTTCGCCCTTGAGTTTCTCGATGCGGATGCGCCAGGTCCCCAGCTCGCGCTCGGCGGCGACCAGGTCCTTGATCTCGCCCGTTCCCTTCTTGATGATCTCGATGAGCCGATCCTGCACGGCAACCGCGGCCTTGAGCTCACTCTCGGTATCGGTGTACTGCTTGGTCACCTCCTGGCTCGTGATGCGCATGGTCCGCAAATCGCCCAGCGCCGGCAGATCGCGCAGCTCGCGGATGAACGCATTGAGGGCGATCGGCGGCACGCGCACGACAATGGAGCCGCGCTTCTTGTTGTTGGTCAGCTTGTCGCTGTTGGTGGTCGAGATATACGCGCCCTTGTATTTGGGAGTGGCGATGAGCTTGCCGATGCCGTCCGCGGCCGCGTCGAAGGAGACGACCTCGAACTCCATATCGCCGGTGCGGACGATCTTGCGGCCATCGTCGGGCATCGGGTCGAATTTTTCGGGGGGCACGCCCGGCTCGGGCTTCTTGACGGCGGGCGGCGATTCGGCGCCGGCCCGCTTCGAGCCGCCGGCGGGGAACTCGGATGGTCCGTCCTTGGGTGGCGTGCCGACTGCGGGCGGCGTTTTCTTCGGGTCTGCATTGTTGACGGCAGATCCCCGGTAATAATCATCCGATTTTTTTTCTCGGCTGTCGCCAAGCTCATAATATTTCGCGGTCGGACCTTCCTTCGCGTACCCCGCCATCGTGCCGGTGCCGAACCCCAATGTGACCGGCGCGTAATGGGTCGTTGCCAATCGACTCAGGTCGCGGCCGTCGAATGAATAACCCCATCCCTCCTCCTTTTTGAAACCGCCCGGATCACCGGGCTTGCCGCCGGCCGACGAAAGGGATGTCCCGTTCACGATGCCGGCCGCCCCCTGCGGATCGTAATAGCCCGGCACGCTGACTTCCTCGATGCGTTTGTTGTTGAACTGGATATCCGTGTCGAACTCGACCGCGGCCGGGTCGCCATCGGTTACACTGAATTTCGACTTCTTTCCTTTGAGCTTCTCACCCGACATGGATTCACTGTTGTCGACGACCTTCAAGTTTTGGGCGTGCTGGGTGGTGCCGTGCATCAAATGGTTGCGGGCCACGGTATCCACGGTGCGATCAGACCCTTTGTCGTGATCCCTGGCCTCACCCGAAGCACTCATCCTGAGATCATCCGAATACGGCAGCCCGATCGCGATCGCCTGGACCGCGGCGCCGACGATGCCGAGCACCAAGACGGCGGCGGCGGCGGCGACGAACCGCAAGATCGACGCGCGACGCAGCCGGGACTTGCGGAGTTTCGCCAGGGCGCGGTCTTCCAGGGCGGCATCGGGACGGACTTCCGTGAACAGGTCGGCCATCGTTTGCTCCAGTTTGCGGGCTTCCGCCAGGGCTTGTGCGCACTCGGCACAGTCGGCGGTGTGTTGTTCGACGTCGCGACGCTCGGCCAGGGTCAAGCCGCCGGCCAGGTAGGCGTCGAGGTTTTCGCGGGTGAAGTCGTGGGGGGTCATGTTGCTTCTCCATCCTGTCTTCGTTTAGCGCCCGCGTGGCGCCGTGCGGCCGCGTGGGGCCATGCGGGCGCTAAACGAAGAGAGGCTATTCGCTCATCGCCGCGCGCAGCTTCTCCACGCCGCGGTGCAGCAGGCCGCGCAGCGAACCGTTCGTCAGTCCCATCTGCTTTTGAATCGTCTCGTAATCCGCGCCGACCAGATACCGCAGCGTCAACGGCAGCCGATACTCCTCGGGCAACTCGCGCAAGACTGCCAGCACCTTTTGCCGTTGCTCTTCCTTTTCGATCTGCTCGTCGGGCCGTTCGGGGTCATCTCTCGGCACGGGCTGCGGCGTGCGTTTCTGGCGCGCATCGCGGCGGGCAGCGTCGATCGCCTGGTTCTGGGCGATCCGCATCATCCAGGCGCGGAACTTCTCGGGGTTCGTCAACTGGCCCAGCGTCCGATAGGCGATCAACAGCGTCTCTTGCAGCAAGTCCTCGGCCCGATGAGCGTCGCCGGTCTCCAGGTAGAGACGCGCGAACACGAGGCGCGAACAGCGGCGCACGAGTTCCTCGAACGCTGCGGTATCGCCGCGCTGGGCACGTAACACCAGGATGTCATCAGCATCGGTCATCAGCCCGTCCTGACAGGTAGACGAGGTTCGTGGTCGCGGCGCGCGCTATTATTTCTCGTTCCCAGGCTCTGCCTGGGAACGAGGGGGGAAGCGCATATAATTCTCCCAACGCCACCATCCTCGCATCCTACACGGAGTCCATCCATGAAAATCTTCTCTCCCTGGGCAATTGCCGCGATTGTCGCTGCCGCCCTGCTTGTGCCGGCACACGCACAGGACAAGGAAAAGGACGTCTTCAACTACGCTGCCCAGAAGAAGGCGGGCAAGGACGTCAAGAAGATCGTCATCATCGCCGACCCCGACACGCACGGCGGCAAGGGGAACCACGAGTTCAAGCTCGGCGCCATCTACATCGCCCGCACGCTCAACGCGACCTATCCGAACTGCTATGCCGTCGTTCACGCCGGCGGACGCTGGCCGGGCGGGACCTTCAAGGTCGACGGCGATACCTTGCCGAAGAAGTCCGGCGCCGTTTGGCCCAAGGACATCGGGCATGCCGACTGCTTCATCGTGCTGCTCAACCACGGCGGCAGGGCGGCGGAGGACCCCGACATCAAGGCCGCCGTCGAACGCGGCGCCGGCTTCATGGCCATCCACTACGGCGTCGAGGTCAACAAGGGCAAGCAGGGCGACCAATATCTCAAGTACATCGGCGGCTACTTCGAAACGTTCTGGTCGGTCAACCCCTTCTGGGTCCCCAAGTTCGAGAAAATCCCCGAGCACGAGACCACGCGCGGCGTCAAGCCGTTCTCGATCAACGATGAATGGTACTATCACATGCGTTTCGTCGACGATATGAAGGGCGTCACCCCCGTGCTGTCCGCGCTCGCCCCAGTCGAGACCGTCAGCAAACGCTGGGACGGCAAGAAGCCCGGCTCGCACAACGGCAACGAGGCCGTCCTCGAAGCCGTCAAGTCGGGCAAACCCCAGCACGTCGCCTGGGCTTTCGTGCGCCCCGACGGCGGCCGCGGCTTCGGCTTCACCGGCTATCACAACTACAAGAACCTCCAGAACGACAGCTTCCGCACGCTCTTGTTGAATGCGGCCGCGTGGACGGCGAAACTCGAAGTGCCCGCGGGCGGCATCGCCACGAAGACGCCGACTGACGACGAGCTTGAACGGCTTTATGTTGATGGACTGCGGATGCTGCGGTGATGAACCGGCGGCGTTTAGCGTCCGCGTGACGCCGTGCGGGCGCTAAACGAAGAAATGCGCTTGACAGATTTTCCGGCTGACGGTATTCCCCGCTCCTTCCGTTTCGATACTTGGTGGAGTAGGGACTTGCGCACACGTCACGATAGCTCGGCGTGGCGGCTCCGGCTGCTGCTGACAGCGTTGGGCTGGTGCCTGATGCTTCAGGTCGGCGTCGCCCAAGGTCCGATCATCGTCAATGGCCGGCCCGCGCTGCTTGGGGCGCCCGTGGAAACGGCGGCGCCGCGGCCGACGGTCCTCGAATTCTCGC